>JAMBLK010000281.1 GCA_023336855.1 Actinomycetes bacterium | reverse complement strand
CAGACCACTGTGTTCCAACACGTCCGACCGTTCGGGTACGCCCCGGCGCTCGGGATGCTCACGGTGATCGCTCTGGCACGATATCTCGATCCGGAACAAGCCCTGTTCGTTGCATTCACCGGAGGGTTCCTTCAGGACATCCTCGGTGGTGCACCGCTGGGGTTGTGGGCCAGCACGTTCACCATCGTCGCGTACATCGCATTGAAGGTCCGCGATCGTGAGATCGCAGGGACGCCGATCGTTCTCCTCGGCGTCTTCGGCCTCACGGTGATCGGGCAGTTCACGTATGCGGTTCTCGGAACGCTGTTCGGGCAGGGGATTATCAACCGTCCGGGATTACTCGGCGATCTCCTCGTGCCTGCGCTGTACAACGTGATCCTCGCCTACCCGGTCTTCTGGCTGGTGAAGTTCACGGTCCGGCCTCCCGAACGGTCGTGGGCGGCATGACCGGCTCGTGGCGACTCGCCAGTGTTGGCATCGTGCTCGCCCTGATGCTGGGTGTTCTCGGACTTCGGCTCTGGACGATTCAGGTGACGGAGACCGACACCTACACGGCTGTTGCCGAACAGAATCTGATCCGCGTTGTCCCGACGCCTGCCCCCCGGGGAGACATCTTCGATCGAAATGGAGAGCTTCTCGCAGGGACGAGAGCATCGCTCGCAGCCGTCGTCGACATGGGTCTCGTGGAGGACGACTTCGCAGAAGCCCTCGCCCAGCGTCTCTCGGCTTTCCTCGATCAGCCGGCAAGCGAGATTCTCGAACGATTCGAGAATGCCAATTCCGGTGCGCAGATCATTCTTGCAAAGGATCTGACCGAGCAACAGGCGTTGACGCTCCTGGAGCATCGCGAAGACTTCCCCGGGGTTGCCGTGATCCCGCAACCGGTCAGGGAGTACCCGGGCGGGGAGCTTGCAGCACAGGTGCTGGGATACATCGGCAAGCCATCCGAAGCCGATCTGGAGCGACCGGACGTGAAGGGCACCGACGTCGTCGGCAAGGCCGGAATCGAGCGATCCTACGACGACCTGCTCCGTGGCACCGAAGGAGTCATCAAGTACCAGGTCGACGCCAGCCGATCGGTGCTGCAGCAGCTCGGGGAGCAGGAGTCGGCACCGGGAGACAATCTGATTCTCACAATCGACAGCGGGATTCAAGCTCAGCTGCAGGAGTCTCTCGAAGCGGGCCTCGGACTCGCCAGAAACCTCGAGATGGCAGAACGTAGAGAAGCTCTGGAGTCGGAGAACGGGGACATTCGAACCCGACTGTTCCTCGCATTGGAAGCGAAACAGCTAGAGGCGAAGAGAGTTGCCATCGAAGCGGCGGCGGCAGAGGCCTCGGGCGAAACCGACACCGCCACCGACGAGGACAGCGTCGACGCCGACACCGTTGTCGAGATCGACGAAGGCGAAGTGCTCGGATCGCTCTATCCGGGTCTCCCCATCGATAGCGAAGGTGTGTGCGAACCCGTTCAGCGGGTAGAGGTCGGCGTGACCTCCCGAACCTTGCTCTCCGGGATCAACGAACGGACCATGCGCCTCGAGGCCGTCCTCCAGGACCGATCGCAACGCATCGCCGTGGTGGACATCGACGGTGAACGATTCGAGGTCGAAGAAGGCGACTCGTTCGCAACGACCCTGCGAGTCATCGCGATAACCGAAGACTCCATCGTCGTTTCGCACTCGGACAAGTGGTGCCCGGTGCGAACGGTTGGCGTCGTTCAAGATCCCAACGACGGCTCGATCATCGCGATGGCCTCATACCCGTCCTTCGACCCGACCTCGTTCGTGAGCGGACTCACACAGACCGAATGGGAGAGCCTCGGCACGATCAACGCCTTCACGAACTTCGCCATCCAGGGTCAGTACGCCCCGGCGTCTACGTTCAAGGTCGT
>JAMBLK010000280.1 GCA_023336855.1 Actinomycetes bacterium | reverse complement strand
GGTTGACTACCGCAGGAAGTCGAAGAGATCTTCTGAAAGGACTATCGACATGATGTACGGATACGGATGGTGGGGCCCGATGGGTTTCATCTTCATGATCTTCATGATCGGGTTCGTCGCCTTTGCGGCCTGGCTGATCATTCGCGGGGTGCAGCCGAGTACCTCCGCTAGAAACGATTCGCGAGCCCTCGCTGAACTTGCCGATCGCTACGCGCGCGGTGAAATCGACGGAGCAGAGTTCCGCGCCCGCAAGTTGATCCTCGAGGAGGCTATCTGATGTGGAGGAAGATCATCCTGGTAGGTACGGTCGCTGTCTCCCTGCTCGGGGGCGCAGCGATCGCAATAGCGGCTCCCCCGGGGCCGGACGCTCCGAGATCGGAGAGCACGGTACAGCTCGATCACTGGTCCGGGATGCAGATCGAGATGGATGACCAGCAGCCCGCATTGCGCGATCACATGGACGCTACCTTCGGGTACCGATTCCCTGAAATGGCGAGAGCCATGGAACTGTACGGACCGCTCATGCATGGGTCCGACATGCACGAATTCATGAATGAACCCGGAATGAACGACTTCATGGGATCGCCCGGCATGGACGACTCGTGACCAGCGATGAACCGGCTCTCCAGTTTCGGTTCAGCGTGAAGGCGAGATAGCCGGGCAACAAGATCGGGGGGAGCCTCCCGCCCCGACCGGTAGCGGGGACCCTGCGGTCCCCGCTACCTTTGCGTCCACACACTGGTGGAAGGACGATGCCCCAATACCGAATTCTCCTTGCCGACGATGAGCGGGAGTTGCGCAACATGCTCTCGGCCTACCTCAGGGCTGAGAGTTTCGTCGTGATCGAAGCTGTCGATGGTGAACGCGCTCTCGCACTGGCCCGCAGCGAGGAACCGGATCTTGTGCTCCTTGACGTGGGTCTTCCGAAGATGGATGGCTTTGAGGTTCTCCGGCAGCTGCGCACTGCATCGGCGATCCCCGTCATCATGTTGACCGCTCGTGCGGAAGAGATCGATCGAGTGGTCGGTCTCACCGTCGGCGCCGACGACTACGTCACCAAGCCCTTCAGCCCGCGTGAATTGGTTGCCAGGATCAGAGCCGTGTTGCGGCGAGGTCGTGCCGAGATGGAAGACGAACACACGTTGCGCTTCTACGGGCTGACAGTCGATCCGCCTCGACGAGAAGTCCTCCTCAGTGATCAGCTGGTCGATCTCACAACGCTTGAGTTCGATCTTCTCCACACGCTTGCTGCGGCCCCCGGTCGTGTCATGACGCGGGAGCACCTCATGGAGCGAGTGTGGGGCTGGGACTTCATGGGTGTGGACAGGGTCGTCGACGTCCACATTTCGAACATCCGGAAGACGCTCGGTGATGATCCGGCGAACCCCAGGTTCATCGAGACTGTTCGAGGAGTCGGTTACAAGATGATCGCGAAGCCGATGTGAAACAGTTCTTCTCCAGCATACGAGGACGTCTCCTGCTCTCGCATCTTGCTGCCGTCCTCGTTGGTGTCCTTGCCGTCGTGTTCACAACGGAGCCATTGACGCATCGGTTCTTCAATGCACACGTCCTGGACATGGGAATGCAAAGCGACATGATGATTGAGAGTACGCAGTTGATGATGGGCGAGCTCCAGGTCTCGTTGGTCGACTCGTTCAGATCTGCAATAGTCGTCGCCCTCGGGATCAGCGCCATCACGGCGATTGGTGTGAGCATCTATGCCGCGAGGCGGCTCGCCGATCCGATCGAGCAGATCAGCAGGGTCGCCCGAAACCTAGCTCGTGGCGAGTATCACGAGCGGGTCATTGTGCAGGGAGAAAACGAACTCTCCACCCTGGCACGCGACGTCAATACGTTGGCTGCATCTCTTGAGAGTACGGAACAGCGGAGGATCGAACTCATCAACGAAGTCGCTCACGAACTTCGCACCCCCCTCACGACGATCGAGGGCTACATGGAGGGGCTACTTGACGGTGTCTTCGAGCCGACTGACGAAGTTTTCGGAGCAACGGCGCGAGAAGCGGCACGACTGAAGCGCCTCGCTTCTGACCTCAGTGAGTTGTCGCGCATCGAGGAGAGCGCCGTCGATCTTCGTCCCGAGACGATCGACCTCGCCAGCATTGCTGCCGACGCCGCGGAGCAACTTAGGCCGCTCTTCATCGAGAAGGACATCGCTCTCAGCGTCGACGTCACTAACCGGTTGCTTGTGGTGGGAGACGGGGATCGACTCACGCAGGTGTTCGTGAACATCCTTGGGAACGCCATCACGTACACGCAACCCGGCGGAGCGGTCACGGTGACATCGAACCAGCGAGGTTCGGTCGCGACCGTGACCGTGGTCGACAACGGCAAGGGTCTCGCTGCTGAGGATCTCGAGCGCATCTTCGACCGCTTTCAGCGAGTCGACCCGGACCTGCCCGGCGGGACCGGTATCGGACTCACGGTCGCTCGAAGCCTCATCCGTAGACACGGTGGTGAGATCATTGCCCGATCGGACGGTCCGGGATCGGGTTCGCGCTTCGCTGTAACGCTGCCGATGGCGACGTAGACCCGAGACAGCGGTCTATCTGGACCGACAACCGTGTCTCATTCTTAGCCGGCCGGCACTCGTGGGTGGCGTTGGCGGAATCTACCCCGGTGGATACGGCTCGAACCCTTCGATGCGTTGGATCTCTCGAACGAACGCGACGATCCGATCCATGTCGTCCTGTGACAGGCCCGGAACTGGAGCCATGTCGCCGAAGTCCCAGTGGTGAGAGCGCACGCCGTTGAGCGCAGCCAGGGCGAATGCCCCGTCACCGTGATGGTCGGGGTTGTACAAGATCGACAGGTGTGACGGCCCTATGCCAGTCCCACGCAGATCGGAGCCGTGACAGGCCGCGCAATTTGCCTGGTACAAGACGTCACCCTCGGCCACAAGGACCGGATCCTGCACGGCAATGCCGAATTCGCTGCTCCCCGTCATCGGATCTTGGGGCGCCGAACCGCCGCCCACCACAACGATAAGCACAACGACGACGACGGCCCCGATCCCGAGAATCCACATCACCCGGGACTTCACGATGACAGCCCCACCAGGATGGCCGTCACAACGACAACGCCGATCAGGACGAATCCCTCAATTCTGACGGTTCTTCGAAGCTCGTCGCCGGCCATTGCGTTTCCAACATCCAATTCGAGTCTCGGTATAACGTAGCGATGATTGTAAGCCCCGATCGATGCGGCGACCGCAACCGCAGCGACTTTGAGAATGAGAAGCCGGCCCCACGGCGTCGAGACGAGCTCCGATGGTGTGTCGAGGATCGCCCAGGTCAATATGAGGCCGGCAACACCCACGGCACCGAGCGCTGCGCCGGCGATACGGGAGAAGCGAACAGCAAGTTCACCAGCCTGCAGCGGTACGCCCCTGCGATGCCGTCCCGTGAGCACCCAGGAAAGCATGAGTACGCCACCGACCCACACGCCCGCACCGGCGATGTGGACCAGGTCGGACAGCTTGACGATGAAGCCGGGTGAAGCGGTGACCGTGTGTCCGTCGAAGAGGTAGCTCATCGTCACGGAGGCAGTTCCCAGCACCGCCACCACGCTGTGGCTGAGATCCAACCGGTAGGTTTCCACGACCCTCGGCATCTCGAGAGTCTGCAGGTCCGAGTTCGGTCGGTAGATCTGATCGCCCGGCCGCGGCGACGCGTCGAGATCGACGATATGGATCAATCCCATCCCAGTGGTCATGGCGATGCCGCCGACAAGGCGGAGCAGCACGGCAATACCAAACGTGCTCCAGATGATCTCCAACGCGTTTGGTGGCCAGAGCGCTGCGAACGCGGATCCGTTGATCACCATGACAGCCGCAGCGACCTCAATCACTGTTCCCAACACGACGGCTATACCCGAACGGCGAACCCAGAAGGCGGCGTTGTGAACCTCCCTCCGGCTGCCGGTGAGCGCGGTCGCTGCGAATGCGAGCGAGCCGATACCAATGAGTGTGCCCAACAATGCAACCCATCGTCCGATCGGTCCGAGCATTTCGCCGACTACCGATCGAGTGCTCTCAATCTCAATCGGGGCGACCGTCGGCTCGCTTGCAGAGGGATCGTCTGAGGCTTGATCTGTGGGCGCCAATGCGTCGTCAGGTGCATCAGCGACCGCGGACGCAGGCTGATCAATGACACCGAACGTTACGACCCCCGTACGAGGATGCTGATCACCGGCCTTGACAGACCATACGACTCCGTGGCTGCCGGCTGTGAGCTCTTCATCGGGACGGATCTCGATGACCGTCTCCGATACCTGAACGACCGTCGCCTGAAGCTCCTGCCCGGCCTCGTCGACAAGTGTGATCGGTTCGCCTGCAGGCTCCGTCGGCGCGGAGAACTCGAGCACAATCGCCTCGGGGGTTCCCATCACCGTGGACCCTTCGGCGGGTGTCGAAGTCACAAGTTCCGCGTGAGCCAACGCGGGCAATGCTCCAACCATGAGCACGGCAACAACGAGAAGGAAGGCGCCTACAACCCGCGCCAATACAGAAGATCTGGCCACTGTGCTCGTCTCCTCGATGCGGCGATCTGTCTGCCTACCAAGGCAATCGCCTGTGCGAATGCTGCAGATCACGTCCGTGATGTGCACACACTTTTCGATTCCAATTCGCGGGGATACCGCAAACTGGCGTCAGACCGTACCTAGGTCCGAGTCGATGTCCATTGATCGGACACCCTACGGCACGCCATCAGATAGTCCGGCGTTTTCTCCTCGGTCCACCTTTACTCCGCGAAGAACAGGTGACACGAACCGGAGAAGTCGTATCGGTTTGACTGAGGACGACGTAGCCTGTTGGGACCGAACAGCCATTCTCTCCCAACTGAACGGACAACGTCGATGAGCCGCACAACCATTCTTCCGCTGCTGCTTGCGTTCGGTCTGTTTGGAGCGGCGTGCAGCAGCGGGACCACGACCGTGGATGTAGCTTCGCTCGACGCTGACTCCGGGGACACCCAGACGGCGAGCGACGATGGTTCGATCGTCGGTGAGGAATCCGTATTGGCGTTCACTGCGTGCCTGCGAGATGAGGGACTCAACGTCGACGACCCGGGCGTTGATGAGGAAGGGAACCTGGTACCACCAACTCCCCACGCCATCGCCGGGGAGACACTCGACATGGCAGCCGTCCACTCGGCTTTCGCTGTCTGCCAGGGACTCCTCGAAGATGTGACGTTCGGTCTCAGCACTGAGGACCTCTCTGAGCGTGAGGACGAGCTTCTCGCTTTCGCTGTGTGCATGCGCGACAACGGCTACGACATGCCCGATCCTGACTTCTCCGGCGATGGCCACACCGGAGCCGGGCCATTCGGTGATGCCATCGATACCGACAATCCCGCTTTCCAGACCGCATCCCAATCATGCGACGGCATTATCGGTAGCTGACCCGGAATCCGAGCGTTTCGCGTCGGGCGGTTTCGGTTGTCGATGGATAGGGTGCACAGGATGAATGATCGTGACGACCAGCGACAGTCGGGGCGCGTCGGCTCGACGCTTCGCAGGGATTGGGACGAGGTCGGCGGACTCGGCCGCATCGGTGTGATCGGTCTAGGTCTTGCCCTCGTTGTCACGATCGTGCTCGGCTTCTCGATCACTCGTGCGGCGCGTGGGCATCTGCTCGACGCTCGGGCTTCGATGGTTGAGATAGCGATCGGGGAGCTCCCGTTCTTCTCGGTCGACGAGCCCCCTGGCGTTGCGGAGTTGGCGGCTCTCGATTCGGCGGTTCGGATCCACATTCTTGGGGGTGAGACGGTGAGGGTGAAGGTGTGGGCGCCGGATGGAACAGTCGCATATTCGGATCTCCCGGAGCTTGTCGGACAGCGATTCGAGCTTTCCAAGTACGCCGAGGTCGCATTCGCGGGCGGCATGGGGACTCAGGTGTCGGATCTCTCAGATCCCGCCCACGAACCCGATCGATCCCGCGGTGAGCTCATCGAGTTCTACATTCCGGTGCTCGACGAGTCGGGTTCGGTCGGCGCCGTCGTGGAGGTAGAGCAGGACGTGACGGGGCTCAACGATGCGTTGGCGCGGATCGCTCGCAACGTCTGGTTGTCAATCGGGATCGGACTCGCCGTGCTGGGGGTGTTCATGACGGCGCTCGGCATCGCACGGGCGAGAGACATGAACCGGAGGCGCCGGCAGGTGGAGGAGCTGTTGCGGTCGTCATATCGTGCTCAGGAGGAGGAGCGTCGACGGATCGTGGGCGCGCTCCATGACGACATCGGTCAGCCGCTGTATCGGGTGCTCTACGGTCTCGAGGGTTCTCGTGGGAGGCTCGGAGCCGATGATCCCGTGGCTGGGGAGCTCGGTCACCTCCAGGGTGTCGTGCGGGAGATGGACGACACGCTGCGCCGAGAGCTTCGGATTCTCCAGGTGGAATTGGCGGCCGATACGGGTCTCGACGGGGCACTTGCAGATCTCGTCGATGTCACGCGTCGAGAGACCGATCTCCAGGTGACGTTTACCATCACGGGGCCGAACCCATCGACGCAGGAAGTGGACGTGGAGATCTACCGTGCTGCGCGTGAAGCGCTCACCAACGTGAGGAAACATGCTCACGCGAGCCGGGTCACCATGACCGTGTACGAGGACCGGAACCGTGTGGTACTGGACGTGATCGACGATGGCATCGGATTCGGAGGGCAGCGGGGGCTGGGACTGTCGACGACGCGGCAGCGGTTCGAGACGCTCGGCGGCGACATCGAAGTCTCTGAGTCGGTCGACGGCGGGACGCTCTTCCGCGCCTGGCTGCCAGGCATGAGTGAGGGGAACGGATGAAGGTCGCCATTACCGACGATCATCGCGTCGTTCGCGAGGGGCTGCGATACATGCTGAGTGACGCGCCGGGTGTCGACGTTGTGGGAGAGGCTGAGTCGGGGGAGGAGCTGTTGGCGATCGTCGGTTCGGAACCGGTCGACGTCGTTCTACTCGATGTGCGCATGCCGGGGATGAGCGGCCTCGACGTACTCGAGGCTCTGACCAAGGCTGCTCCACAGGTTCGGGTGCTCATGCTGTCGATGCACGACCAACCGGCGTACGTCCGCCGGGCGATCGAGCTTGGTGCCGCGGGGTATGTGCTGAAGAGTGCCGGGCGCGACGAACTACTCACCGCGTTGCAGGTAGCAGCCGAGGGCGGAACGTACCTGCCGGCAGAGTTGATGGAACCGCTCGTTGCGACCATGGCCGGCCGGACGCGTCCGTCCGGGAAGCTCAGCCCACGCGAGCATCAGGTGCTGCAACTCGTCGCCGATGGATACGAGAACAAGCAGATCGCCGCGGAACTCGAGCTGTCGGAAGCGACCGTCAAGACCTACCTCCGGGGAGTCTTCGACCGGCTCGAAGTGTCATCCCGGGCCGAGGCCGTCGCCGTCGGCCTGCGGCTCGGCCTGATCGAATAGGTCCATCCGAGTCGATCGACCCTCCACCAAATGGGGGAGTGGTGCTGTCCGATTGGACGACTACCGCTGAGACGGGAATCGAGGCATTGTGGTGCCATCGAATCAAGGAGAGATCCCGATGTACAGGTTCTTCGCTCTGACCGCCGCGGTGGCGCTGGTAGCTGCCGCGTGCACAACATCACCGCCTGACACCCTGCACGAAGACGACACCGACTCGACACCGAGCACGACAACAACGATCGCCGCGGCCGGCGATGACGTTCAGGTTGACGAGGATTCCCTCGATGGTGGACTCGCCAACGAGGGGGCTGCCGAAGACGACCATGTTGATGAGGATCCTGTTGACGGTGGCCCCGATGACGACGGTTCACTCGCGGCGGCAGATCGGACGGTCGAGGTCCTGATGACCGAGTTCGCTTTCGACGTGAACCCGTTCGAGGTAGCTGCAGGCGAGACCATCGAGTTCGTCGTCACCAACGCCGGCGTGGTCGAACACGAGTTCCGGGTCTCGAACGACCACCGGATCGAGGAGCACCTCGCATCCGGCCACGATGATCACGACGACAACGATGAAGCTTCGAGCGAGGGCGGTCATGAAGAGACCGGCGACTTTGTTCTGCTCCTCGATGC
>JAMBLK010000279.1 GCA_023336855.1 Actinomycetes bacterium | reverse complement strand
CGTTCCCGGCGGCGACGGTCTACGCCACGGACATCTCACCCGATGCCGTCGAACTCGCGAGGGAGAATGCCGGGGAAACCGATCTCGACGTGACCGTCCTCCTGGGGGATCTCTTCGATCCGCTCCCCGACCATCTGCGGGGCACGATCGATCTCATCGTGTCGAACCCTCCCTACCTTGCCGAGGCCGAGCTCGCGGGCCTCCCCATTGACGTGCGTGACCACGAACCGACCATGGCGCTCGTCGCCGGCCCCGTCGGAGACGAGGTTCTCGCAAGGATCGCCGGCGCTGCACCCGGGTGGCTCCGGCCGGGCGGGGTGGTCGTCTGCGAGATCTCCGAATTCCACGGACCGGCCGTCGCCGGCCACTTCGTATCCCTCGCCGGGAAGATTCGACGTGACCTCTCCGGCAAGGAACGCTTCGTGATCGGCGCCGCACGACGGTAGGTTGTAGGGATGGACACACAGATCCTCTCCTCAGCCCTCGCAGCGGTCGCCGCCGGTGAGCTCGTCGGGATTCCGACGGACACGCTCTACGGCATCGCTGCCGACCCGTTCAATCCGGACGCACTCGACCGGATCTTCATCGCCAAGGGACGCCCCGGCATCAAGCCGCTGGCGATCCTCGTGGCCAACCTGGAGCAAGCCCAGCAGCTGGTCGCCTTCGGCGATCGCGGCCTCGAACTGGCCGAGGAGCACTGGCCCGGCGCACTCACCCTCGTCGTGCCGAAGCTCAAGTCCGTCCCCGACTGGATCGGCGACCCGGACCGACGGACCCTCGGATTGCGCTGTCCGAATCATCCGGTGGCACTCGAATTCCTCAAAGAGAGCGGACCCCTCGCCGTGACGAGTGCGAACATCTCGGGACGGCCGGCAGTGCTGACCGACGTCGATGCGAGGAATCTTTTCGGCGATGACGTCGCCGTGTACCTCGAAGGAGAGGCGGTCGGTGGGGAAGCCTCGACGATCATCGACCTTACGGAGCCGTCCGAGTGGGTGCTGAGAGACGGCCCGATCGCGCCGTGAGCCGCCCGATCATCGGGATCATCGTCGGGACCGCGCTCGGCGCGTCC
Source organism: Actinomycetes bacterium (assembly GCA_023336855.1). Classification (GTDB taxonomy): domain Bacteria; phylum Actinomycetota; class Acidimicrobiia; order Spongiisociales; family UBA5794; genus JAHEEL01. The sequence continues at coordinate 1,789 of JAMBLK010000279.1, read as the reverse complement.
GGCTTCTGGCTCGCGTTGCTGTACCTCGGATCGAGCGTTCCGATCGGGCTGTTCATCATCGGAGTGTCGGTCACGATGTCGATGCTTGCCGTTGCTGGATTCGGTGGAGAGACGGATCCGCTGGCGACCGGTATCCGGGCAGCGATCTCCGGTCTCCTCGGTGGCTCGCTTCTCTTCGTGCTGTTCGCCGTCACGGGATCGGGGACGATCACACTGCTGCTCCCCGCTGTCACCCTCGGTGTCGGAGGCGTGATCGCACATCCCGGCGACAGAGACCCGCAGCGGCTCTCCATGCGGCTGATCGTGTCGGGTGCCGCTGCGATCCTCGTCGTGATCGGGGGGCTTGTCACCATCAACGTCTGGCTCCTGCTGGCACCGATCCTGCCCCTTCCCTCACTCGTAGCCGCCGACTGGGTGACCGACCGCTCGAAGAACTGAGAACGCAGCCCCCGCTGACTGACCGGGGACTATTCTGACCCGCCGAACGACAAAGGGAACCTCGTGACCGACATGACACCACTGGCGGAGGCCGATCCGGTTCTTGCCGACCTCATCGGGCAAGAAGTGGAACGCCAGCGCACCCACATCCATCTGATCGCTTCCGAGAACATCGTCGACTACGCCATGCTGCAGGTCGTTGGGTCAGTGTTCACGAACAAGTACTCGGAGGGGTATCCGGGGCGCCGCTACTACGAGGGCTGTGAGGTGATCGACGCCGTTGAGAGCCTTGCCATTGAGCGGGCAAAAGCGCTGTTCGGCGCCGAACACGCCAATGTTCAGCCTCACGCCGGGTCGCAAGCGAACCTGGCCGCCTTCCTCGCCGTGCTCGATCCCGGTGACACGATTCTCGGGATGCGTCTCGACCAAGGTGGTCACCTCACCCACGGCTCGCCGGTCAACTTCTCAGGGAACCTCTTCAACTTCATCTCATACGGACTCGACCCGGAGACCGAACGCATCGACATGGATGCGGTCCGGGCCCTGGCCCTCGAACATCGACCCAAGATGATCGTTGCCGGCTACTCGACCTACTCGCAGATTCCCGACTGGGCGGGCTTCAGGGAGATCGCCGATGAGATCGGGGCGGTCCTGCTTGTCGACATGGCGCACATCACCGGTCTGGTTGCCGGTCGGGTCCATCCGAGTCCGGTGCCGTTCGCGGACATCGTGACCGCGACGACCCACAAGTCGCTGCGAGGTCCGAGGGGTGGGCTGATCCTGTCCACCAACGAGTACGCCGATGCGGTTGACAAGGGTGTCTTCCCTTATGCGCAGGGTGGTGCCGTTAATCAGCAGATAGCCGGCAAGGCGCTGTCGTTCAAGATCGCATCGAAGCCGGAGTTCGCGACGTATGCGACGCAGATAGTGCGCAACGCCAAAGTGCTGTCGGACACGATGACCGCCGATGGTGCCCGGATCGTCTCGGGCGGAACCGAGAATCACATGTTCCTCGTGGATATCGGCAGCATCGATCCGGACCTGACGGGCAAGGAGGCGGCGACGTTCCTCGACCAGATGGGCATCACGCTCAACCGGAACTCGATCCCGTTCGACCCGCGTTCACCGTTCATCACGTCGGGCATCCGGCTGGGGACGCCGGCTGTGACGAGCGTTGGCATGAAACAGGAGCAGATGCTCGTTCTCGGGAACGCCATCGTCGAACTCCTCCGCCGCCGCAACGACGAATACGCCGTCGCAACGATCAGAGAATCAGTCAACGAACTGATCGACGCCTTCCCCGCCTACCCAGAAGACTGCGCCGGCTACGTAAAGGGCACCCGCGGGTAGG
>JAMBLK010000278.1 GCA_023336855.1 Actinomycetes bacterium | reverse complement strand
TGTGGATCGCATCGCTCGGATCATCGTTGGACACAGCCGTCAGATCATGGTGGTCACCGCCCTGATCAGCCTCCTCTCGGTGGCGATGCTGTTCCGGATGAGTTTCAACGCCGACGTGAGTTCCTTCGCTCTTGAAGGAACAGAGGGAGGCCGCGCCTTCCTGGAACTCCAGGAGAAGTACGACACGGCCGATCCCATCAACGTCATCGCCACCCTCCCCGATGGTGAGACCTTCCGATCGAGGGAAGGACTCACCACCCTGGTGAACCTTCGCGACGATCTCCTCAGTGTCGACGGAGTCACATCTGTGGCAACGATCGTCCCAGAAGAGCACCCGATCACCGGCGACCCGATCACGGCAGCCGACATCGCCACAGCCCCCGATCAAGTGATCGATGCACTCCTCGCCGGAAGCCCTGTGACGGACCTTCTACTCGACGAGAGCGGGCAGAACACCCTCCTGCTCGTCATCCCCGCGGATGACGCGACGGTGCTGGCGAGGACGCTGGCAGATCTGGATCCACCAGCGGGTCTCGAGATCACCCTCTCCGGCAACCCGGTCATCTTCTCCAGTGTTCTGGACATCATGTCGTGGTTCCTGTTGGTCATTCCGCCTCTCGAGATCGCCCTCCTGATCGGGATGTTCTTCCTCACGATCGGAGATCTCCGACTCAGCGCCCTGGCGCTCTTCCCAGCAGGAGTCGGTGCACTCTGGACGTTCGGTCTGATCTTCGGACTCGGCCTGGAGATCGACATCGTGACGCTCCTCGTGCCGATCTTCGTCATCGTCATGGGTTCCGCCGACGGCCTCCATTTCGTGACCCACTTCCAGGAGACCGCGTCGGAAACGAACTCCGTCAGTCGCGTAAACGCTGCCCTCTCCGAGGTTGGCGTTCCCATGATCCTCACGACGATCAGCACGTCCGCAGGATTCCTATCGCTCCTCGTCACCGACGTCACCCCGATCCGCCAACTGGGTGTCTTCGCAGCGATCGGCATCGGATTCGCCGGACTCATCTCGTTCTTCTCCCTCCCCGCCCTGATGAGTCGCCTGGCCGTCAAGGATCGGACGAACAGGGCGATCCTGGGTCCGCGGGTGACGGTCGGTCTGAAAGCGCTCGTTCGATCCCGTATTCCGGCGATCGTGGTCACGGGCGCCATCGTCGCATTCGCTCTGGTCTTCATCCCGAAGCTCGACGTGGATTCCGACCAGCTGTTCTTCTTCAAGGACGGCGATCCGGTGCGCGAAGCATTCGCGAAAACCGAAGAGATCTTCGGAGGCGCCACACCGCTCGCCGGCGAATTCGTACTCGAACCGTCAGAAGGCCTCGACGGCATCGGTCGCATCGAAGAGGTCTCCAGAGAGTTCGAAGAGCTCCCCGGCGTTCACCGCGTGTTCTCCGTGGCCGACGTTGCAGCCACCCTCAGCCTCGAGGAGATGATGCAGCTCGCCTCAGGCGGGGTGACGTTGCCCCTCGGCAAGATGGTGAGCAGCGACGGATTGCGCTTCATCCTGTTCCCGTCAGACTTCACCACAGGCGACCTCGAGGGATGGGTTGCGTTCGCTGAGGAGACTCCCGAGATCCGAACCTTGACAGGGATGCCGATCATCTGGGACGACATCTCACGCCTCGTCCTTCAGGCGCAGATGATGTCCGTCGTCGTGGCCTTCATCCTCGTCGCATTGATGCTGGCAATCTCCTACCGGAGCCTTCGCGAAACGTTCGTGTCGCTTATCCCGATCGCATTGACGATCGCCGCGGTGCTCGGCTTCCTGGCCGCCTCCGGGATCAACCTCAACCTTGTCACTGCCGTGATCTCGAGCATCGTGGTCGGCGTCGGCATCGACTACACGATCCATTTCATCGCCGCGATCGACTACGCCCGGCCGGCCGGGGACGGCTATGTCATGCGGGCCATCGACCGGGCTGGCCGACCGATCGTCGCGAACGCTCTCGGTATCTCCGTCGCCATGACCGCCCTGTGGCTCTCACCGTTGAAGATTCACCCGCAGATATCGATGGTCATGTGGGTCGCGATGATCACCGCCGCCATTACGGCGATAGTGGTGATCCCCGCCTTCCTGCCGCGTAGCTCGGTAAACGAACCCGTCTAGCTTCGAACCGTCGCGTAAATGCGCCTGCCTCCCAGAGCGTTGTCTAGATGGACGCGATTGGTTGGGCCGCTGAGCGAAACCGGAGTGCTTCGATAGCTGCAAGGAGCATCACCGAGACGAGGAACAGAACCGGAGCAACAACGGCGATGTCCCATCGGCTGACGAGGAGACCGATACCCCCCGACACGACAGCCACCCCGATGTTCGCTCCGGCGATCTCATAACCGACGGCCCACGGCGTGTAGGTCGCTCCAAAGCGGCGAGCCGTGAGAAGCATCTCAAGGGGAAACACCGAGCCGTGTGCAAATCCCGAGAAGATGAGAGCAACGAGCCCCAGCCACGGCGGCGACGCGATCCACAACACGAGCAAGCTCGCGACCGTGGCTGTACCGGAAACAGTGAGTGCCCGCCTTGGATCGATCCGATCGCCCAGGATTCCGAGAGCGAGTCGGGAGACCGTCATCGCCCCCCAGTATCCGGCGACGGCGAGCCCTGCGATGCCGGTGGAGATCCCTCGCCCCTCGGTCAGGAGGCTGAACGCCCACGCGCCTGTCCCTGCGGCAACGCCGGCGTACAGGAAGAAGACCGTCACCGACAATCCGAGAATGACACCCTTCCCATCGACGGTAGGCCGATCTCCCGACCGACGGTTCGTCCGATCAAGCGCGCCGACTGTCGTTACGAACGCCACAGCGAGCAGCAGATCGGCCGTCGCGAGCGACGCGAACGCGATCCGCCAGGACAGCCCTGCTGCGAGCAGAACCGTCACGAACAAGGGGCCAATCGCGGAGCCAAGGCCAAATCCGGTGTGGATGATCCCCATCGACCGAGCACCACGGTGCACCGCTACATAGGCGTTCACTCCGGAGTCCAGAAGACCGCCTGCGACACCAAGCAAGAACATGGCTCCGAGAAACGGTGCCCATATCGAAGTGAGCGTCAGCACCACGAGACTCCCCGCAGCAGCGAATGCTGCGACGACAAGAAGCGGTCCTGTTGTGAAGCGGCGGGTCAGTTCACCACTGACCAGGGTCGACACCGTGTAACCGGCTCCGTAGGAGAACGTGACAAGTCCCAACTCACCGATGGTTCGTCCCAGATCTTCTGCGGCCGACGGCCACGCCACGCCCATCGCCGCGATCGGCATGCCGAGCAGCACGAAGCTCGTCGCCATCACTGCGAAGAGGCGGTTCTTGGTGGTCACGACCTCACACTAGAATTGAACGGGGCCGGGATAGCTCGCCGATCAGGCGGCGGGCGGAATGACCTGTGGTGAAGGATCGGTCTCCCAGGTGCCGTACTGCTCGACGACGGCCACATCGGCGGTCGTGATCGAGTCGAGGAGCCACTGATCGACCGCATCGAACAGCGCACGATCGCCCATGATCGACAACACCTCTTCAGCGGTGGCCTCGGTCCGGTCGTCTACGACGATGATGTGGAACCCGAACTCAGACTCGACCGGTTCCGTCACTTCGCCGATGGGAGCCGTCATGGTCGCCTCGGCGAACTCAGGTACGTAGCTCGCCGGGCTCGTGCACCCGAGCGAACCACCGTTGGCACCGCTTCCGGTGTCGATAGAGACCTCCGTGGCAACGGCAGCGAACTCTTCGCCGGCGTCGAGACGGGCTTCGGCTGCCTGTGCTTCTTCGTCAGTCTCCACAAGGATGTGGGACGCACACACCTGTGTGTACTCGAGTGGATTGGCATCGATCTCTGCTTGTGCATCTTCGAGCGTTGGCATCACGACGCTTCCGATCAATGCGTCGGAGACGGCGTCTTCAATGAGGAGCTGCGTTGCGTACTGATCGAGACCATCTTCCGACACGTTCTGCTCGGACATGAACGTCTCGAGATCCCCGGCATACCCGGTCTCGAACAAGATCGCTTCGACTTCGGTGGCAACGGCGTCGTCGGTCGCCACGAAACCGAGCTCGTCGTCGGCGCGCTGCTCGATCGCCGTCCACTGGATCAGCGTGCTCAGGTAGCCGGCGAACTCTACGTCCGTGAATTCCTCATCGACCTCGAAGAACAGTGCGTCAACATCATCAACGGTGATCTCGGTCTCGGCGACCGTTGCAGCAGTCGATGACGAACCTCCGCACGCGGCCAGCACAAGGCCAAGGGCGGCGATCAGAAGAAGCAAGCGTTTCATGGGGTTCCTTCGCAGAAGACGATGCTGCCAGGCTAGGGAGAGAACGGTCACATCGTCGCCGACATACGTGAGAATCGTCTCAGAATTTCCGGGCACGGACAACGCCCTTAATGGACGATCGGCCTACTCATCCCGTGACGGGAGAACGATCGCCTGGCAGATTTGACGGTGAGGTGATGCCGTGAAAGACCCACGCAAACCCACCCGACGACCCCGATCCGATCGTGACGCGAACGTGCAGGCACGAAAGGTCGGACGAGCGACGCAGGCGTACTGCCCACAGCGAGTCGGTAAAGACCAGGCACAAGGCCACCACCACTGACCCGATCGTCCAACCGAAGATCGCGGCTGACCAGAGCAAGAGCGCAGGGCAGTGAACGGTCGTTTGGCCCTTTTCTGACTCCGCCTACCCTGGCATCGTTGCTGGAGTGATTCCGAGGGAGGGTCGTATGAAATTCGCCGATGCCCATTGGGCGACACTTGTCGTTGCCGCCGCCCTGTTGGCTGCCGCATGCGGTGGAGGGGCTGAAGAGACGACAACAACAACGACAACGGTCACTGCTGAAAGCAGCACCACGACCGTCGCAGAGACGACCACGACGGTCGAGTCGTCTGAAGCGGTGTCGGGTCTGAAGGGCGTGCGTGGAGCCGTCGTGCGAATCGTCGCCGAGGGCAGCTTCGTGGATATCGAGGAGGGACTGGTCAAGAACGCGGCCGGATCGGGTTCGGGTTTCATCATCGACCCGAGCGGCCTTGCTGTGACGAACAATCACGTCGTCACAGGCGCTGCGTTCCTCCAGGTGTACGTGGAGGGCGAGGATGAGCCGCGAAATGCCAAGATCCTGGGTGTCTCCGAGTGCTCCGACCTTGCCGTCATCGACATCGACGGCGCTGGACTCCCGTTCCTCGACTGGTACGAGGGCGACATCGCCACCGGCACCGATGTGTACGCGGCGGGTTTCCCTCTCGGAGATCCGGAGTACACGTTGACAGAGGGCATCGTCTCGAAGGAGAAAGCCAATGGTGAATCGAATTGGTCGTCCGTCGATTCGGTCATCGAGCACACGGCACAGATACTCCCCGGTAACTCGGGTGGGCCACTCGTCACCGAGGACGGCCGGGTACTTGGTGTCAACTACGCAAGCGTGAACGATCTCGACATCCAATACGCGATCAGCCGCGACGAGGTGGCGAAGATCCTCGATGACCTCATCGCAGGCAATAACGTCGACTCGATCGGTGTCAACGGCACCGCAGTCCTCGGCGACGACCTCTCCGGGATATGGGTCGCTGCGACGGAATCGGGGTCCCCGGCAGCCAATCTCGGCATCACCGGCGGTGATGTCATCACCGAGATGGAGGGCCTCGTTCTAGCGACCGACGGAACGATGTCCGATTACTGCGACATCCTCCGCAGTCATGAGTCCGATGATCCACTCACCGTGGAGATTCTCCGCTTCGAGACGGAAGAAGTACTCGAAGGAACGTTGAACGGGGATGAGGAGTTGACCGTTGCGTTCTCCTTCGCGGAGGAACTCGGGGACGAGGTCGGGGGCGACGCTGCCGTTACGTATGAGTACACCGAGGTCTTCGACGACGATGGTGTTCTTGTCATGCAGATTCCGACGACGTGGTTGGATATCGACGGCAGCGGATGGAACATCGACGACGAGATCGTTGGGCCGGGAATCGTTGCGGCGCCGAGTCTCGCGGCGTTCTACGACACCTGGACCTCGCCCGGAGTCTTCTTCGGTGCGTCGTCGGATCTCCTCGACGAGTTGGAACCGAGCGATCTTCTCAATCTCACAGACTTCAGCGACTCGTGCACCTACGACGACACCTACGACTATGAAGACGCCGTATACACGGGCGCTTACGACCTCTGGCTGGACTGCGGAGGCACCGATACGGCGTTCGTCGTCCTCGAGGCGTATCCGGCAGAGGAGGATTTCGTCGTCTACGTCCAGATTCAGATCGTGACCGATGCCGATCTCGAGGCGTTGGATGTGATCCTCGCCACGTTCGACGTCGTGTCGGGGTGATCTGAAACTGTTGAGCAGGTGGCGACCCGGGCGACCTACGCTCGGGTCGTCGAGTCGAGGAGGTCTCAGTGGATGGCCGAAGATCATCGCGGGTGCGATCGCCGGATTTCTACTTGCCGTGCTCGGTCTCGTGTTGTTCCTCCCCGACCAACCCCCGGCAGATGGTGCAACTGCAGATTCAGGGGTGGACTCACCTGAACTGACGACCCGGACGACCGTGCCGTGGATCGCCGCAGGTGAAGTCCAATTCGAGTCGACCGTTCTCATTCCGGTAGAGGTCGTCGCCGACGACGGTGTGGTCGTTCTCGAGTTCGACCTCGCAACGCTTGCCCCCAGCGATGGAGCCTCGGAACCGCTCTCTGATGGTCCCGTCATCGATGCCCTCCCGGAACGGTGGGCACTATCCACGGTCTCGGGCGGTGGGATGATCGAGACGACCGGTCCAGGGGCGTCATCGGTGCACTTCAACGTTCGTGCCGGCTTGCTGACCGAGCACATCGCAAGCGTTCGGCTGGTCGGCTGGCGAGTCGCCGTGCCGAACCACGAGCGAATCGCACTCGACGTCGTTGCCGGAGCGTCAGGCACATTCGCAGGTGGCACCGAGGTCACGGTCGCGATCATCCTGGAGCAATCGAACCCGACCATCGTGCAACTCGACGTCGATCAGCCTCACGACCGCTGGAACCGAATCGAGATCGACGCCACCGACCCGGGTTGGAGGAAGGCGGGTCGTCTCGACGGCGGCCTCCAGTTCATCTGGGAAGGACTGGACGTTCCCCCGGTCCTTGTGCTCGAGCAATCTTCACCGACCTGGGTATCGGTCGAAGGAGATCTGGTCGTCTTCCGGGGGACCGACCAATGAGCGGCCCTGACTTCGAGACTCTGCTCCGGTCTCCACTCGACGATGAACCCGACTCACGAGGATGGGGGTCTGCGGTTCTGGGTCTCCTCGCGGGCAGCGCCGCCATCATCGGCCTGTCGTTCGTCCTCGGCCTCTGGGCCACGCCCGGCGAGACACCGGCGACGATGGTTACGGACACCGTGGCATCAGCGACCGATCCCCCAGGTGAATTCAGCAACTCCTTCCCAGATGGCTTCTCGGAAGTTGGCGGTTCGGTCGCTATGAAGCCCACCGCCACCGTCGATGGAGGCACCGGGTTCATCGTCTCCTTCGCCACGGCGACACATCGTGACACCGACCCGGAGACAACGCCGGTTCCCCTCGGCGGTCAGTGGCAGTTCGAAAGTGCCGGCGGTTCCGTCACCGGCGCTACCCGCCTCGTGTACGACCGACTGCATACGGGTGTGATCGGAGTCGAGTTCGCGGGGCATCCAAGCGACGGGGACATCCTGCGTATGACGGAGCGTTGGGATCCCGTCGAACGAACAGAATCAGCCGATGTCTCGTTCACCGGCACGCCCTTCACGACGACCGATGCCGTCGATATCGACCTCGGCGACGGCATCACGCTGCGGATGACCCAGATCGAACTCGGCCGCCACCTCGGCCGGATCGTCTGGACTCTGTCGGGATCGGGTGAACCAACAGGTGTTGTCGCCTTCGCCGTTGCGATGATCAACCAACAGGGAGCAACGGTCGGCGACTACGTCTCGATGCCATCTCTCCGGGATCCGACACGGTCTTCGGGCGTCGTCGATCTCTTCTGGGATCGAGGATTCAATGCTCATCCCGACGAGGGCAGCATCGTGGAGATCACCGCGACCGTGCAATTGGTCGTCCCGGAGCCGATCGACGTCGTCTTCGACCTGGACACCGTTCCGTCGGGGTGACCACTCCGCCACTGCCCCAACGTGCTATTCGACAAACCACCCTCTCCCGACACCTTCCCTGAGCCGATAACAGTGGAGAGGCCGCCGTGCGGATGGCAGTCCGTTGGACAGAGGAATGACCGGGATGCGGATGCGACAGCAACTCATCATTGTCGTCGCCGTGGTGTTCGCCACCGTGGCCGTCGGCGTGAACGTGTTCGCAGCGACGCGCGCAGCCGACCAGCATGCCCGGCAACTCGAGCAGACGATGCCCGTCGCATCAATACTCGACCATGGCGTCTTCGAAACTCCTCCGCTTGCCGACCCGCCCGACGATTCGGCTCCTCCCACCAACTCCGATGCTCCTAACAATCCATGCGGATCCTCGGATACGTGCCGCGACAACAACGGGAACGCTTACGGACTGGCTTTCTCGAACCATGGTCGTGAGATTTCTGCGTTCGTAGCGCACATCGGTTTCGTCGTCGGTGAGGATGGTCCTCGCGGCGGCATCGTGAGCGGGGAGGCACGACCCGACATCGAGGCTGACGGTCCTCCACGGTCCGATCGAGCGGAAGAGCGAAGCAGCAACGACAACGCACCGCCCGGGCAGGCCAAAGACGATCCCGACGAAGAAGGTTCCGACGACGACTCTGAGGACTCCGACGACGACGACGACGACAAGGACAGCAAGGACAAGGACGACTGACCCTTCGAACCGAGAGACTCCGTATCGGGCCATAATGGGTGCGAATCCACCCAACTGATCGGAGCCACCGCGTGTATAAGGCTGCAGTCGACCGATATGAATCGATGTCGTATCCGCGTTGTGGGAGGAGTGGCCTCGATCTTCCGAAGATTGCCCTCGGCCTCTGGCAGAACTTTGGAAGTAGGGCGCCGTTGGAGTCAGCCCGAGAGATGCTGCTGAACTCCTTCGACCGCGGGATCACTCACTTCGATCTTGCCAACAACTACGGGCCCGAGTACGGCACGGCCGAGGAGAGCTTCGGCCGGATCATGGCCACCGATCTCGCTCCTTACCGGGACGAGTTGATCATCTCGACGAAGGCCGGCTACGACATGTGGCCCGGCCCGTACGGGCAAGGTGGCGGTGGGCGCAAGTACATGCTGGCAAGTCTCGATCAGAGCCTCGCCCGCATGGGTGTCGACTACGTCGACATCTTCTACTCACACCGCTTCGACCCCACGACGCCGCTCGAAGAGACCATGGGCGCTCTCACAACTGCGGTTCAGCAAGGAAAGGCCCTGTACGTCGGCATCTCGTCGTATGGCCCGGCCAAGACCCGGGAAGCGGCGGCGATTCTGCGTACCTCAGGGACACCGTGCCTCATCCATCAGCCGTCTTACTCAATGCTCAACCGTTGGGTCGAAGAGGGTCTTCTCGACGTCGTGGAAGAGGAATGCATCGGCGTGATCGCGTTCTCTCCGTTGGCCCAGGGCATGTTGACCGGCAAGTACCTCGATGGCGTCCCGGCGGACTCGCGAGCAGCAGAGGACGAATCGCTCAGCGCGGGCTTCCTGAACGAGGAGAATCTGGCCAGGCTCCGTGCGCTGAACGAGATCGCCAAGGGGCGAGGCCAGACGCTGGCGCAGATGGCGATTGCGTGGGTGCTGCGCGACCCGCGGGTCACGACGGCCCTCATCGGCGCGAGCCGCTGGTCCCAGATCGAGGACAGCCTCGGCGCTCTCGACCATCTCGATTTCTCGATAGACGAACTCGCTGAGATCGACCGCTACGCGACCGAAGGTGGAATCGATCTCTGGGTGACGTCAAGCAGCGAGGGCTAGCTCGACACCGGTGAATTTCTAGGGCTGGCTTGACCCTTCGGAGTTTTGGGGTGCCTTCGTCGACGGTGTTCCGCTCGGATCGACCGTCGTTCCAGCCGCGTCGCCACTCCCCTGCTCAGATCTTCCGGATCCGAGCGTCGTCCCGGTCGTGCCCGGCTCCTTCTGATCCTGTTCAGAGGATCCGCCCGAACCGGAAGGGACGGTCGTCCCGAAACCTGCACCGGGACCTGCCTTCTCGGAGTCGGAGCCTGATTCCTGTTGTCCCTCGCCAGATCCGTCTCCACCGGCAAGTCGGCTCTCTTCGTCTTGCTGCTGCAAGCGCTCCCGAGCGATTTCGAGCCGCAGCCTCAGTTCACCCGACTCTGAGAGTTGCACCGTGGCCGAATCCGCCCTCTCCACCGCCCGTGCGACGGTGTGGCTCGGTGCCCGTCGGAAGAGAAGCCTCTCCACTTCCTCGACGCGGTGAGTTGCCTCGATGTCGTCGTCGACAAACGAACGGACTCGCTCCGTGATCTCCTTCACCGGATAGAGGAAGTCGCCCGGCACGGCGTGCTCGGCTGCGAGAGCCATCCCCGCAGGGGCCACAAGAAAGACGGCGGCCACCACCGCTGCGACCCGACGACGGACACCGAACCCCACGAGGATCGGAGCGGACGGCGCCGTCCGAATGGCGGCACCCATCTCGGCAAGATGCCGTTTCTTCGTTTCGGATCCAACCTCCATGGTGTAGGCGGATGACAGGCGGTCCATGGGATCACGTGCGTCCATCATCTACCGCCCTCGGTCGTACGGTCAAGCAGCGTTCGTAGGCGTTGCTCGGCTCGGCGGTTAGCGGCATATACAGCGACCCTGTTCCCGCCGACGACGTCCGCGATCTCGTTGCCATCCATCCCAGCGACGTGCCTCAGTACGAGGATCGTCCGCTGGTGTGGCGTCAACTGCGCCATCGCTGCCGAGAGGTCCGGGTCGGCGTCGAGACCTTGGGGGAGGTCCGGTTCGACGCCGACCTCGGGAACCTCTGCGGACAACTGCTCTGGACGCCGCGTTCGGCGTCGCAGTTCGTCGAGGCAGGTGAAGCGAACGCTCCGGAAGAGCCACGCCCGCAGCGAGCGGCCGTCGCCCTTGATCGTCGGAGCAGACTGGACAAGTTCGAGGAACGCTTGTTGAACCGCGTCCTCGGCGAATCGAGTATCGCGAACCATCCCGTTGGCGAATGACGCCAGGGGATCGGAGGTATGCCGGTACGCCGTGGCGAATGCGGTCTCACTCCTGGTTCGTATGCCGTTCATGATCTCATCCAATTCCGGGTATTCGCTCACACCTCGATGTATATCGGCTCTCTAGGCAAACAGAACTCTGAGCCCGAGCATCTTCTGCAACATGTTGTCCAAGAAGAGGCGGTACTGGGCCTCGACTTCTGGGCTCTCTGCTCCGAGCATCGCGACAAGCTTGGTCATGAGGCGTTCCCGATTCCACATCTGGGCCATGGACCCTTCTCCGTCCTCACACTCTCCGGCCTCGCACTCGCCACTCTTTAGCATCTCTTTGGTCTGTGTCTTTACGGCATCACCGGACTGGCAATCATCGGCCTGACACTCGTCGGCCCCGTCCTTTGCTTGCTCCTGAGTCCTGACCATGTCACCGGCAGGGCAGTCATCACCCTGGCATGCGGCGTCCGTATTGGTCGTGGTCTGTGCCTGCAACCTGTCCAGTTCACCGGATTGTCCGCCATCTCCGGTTCCCGGACCCGAACCGGCGATCGCGGCCGTCACGGTGAACAACGAGAACACCAGGGCCAGAACCGTGAGCAACGTCATCCTTTTCATATGGATCTCCCTTCAATTGAGTTTCCACTGATGGAGACGTCGGATGACCGGCATATTCGACGCGCACATCGAAATCTCTCAGATGTACCTCGCTGTAGTGGACATTGGGGGTTGTCACCGGATACCCCTTCGACTACTCTGAGTGGTCAGGACGTCTCGAAGGAGTCGC
>JAMBLK010000277.1 GCA_023336855.1 Actinomycetes bacterium | reverse complement strand
ATGACCCAGAAGGCGTCCTGTCGACGGATATCTCCGTCGATCACCATCTGGAAGAGCTTCTCGCTGCCCTCTCGATCCGGAACGATGGCCGCCGCACGAAGGTACTTCACGACCTCCTGTGGTGTCTCCGACTCATCAGAGATCGTCAGGAACCGCTCGAAGTCATCGATGTCTCCATTCGAGGCCACGATGCTCAGCGCTGCGTCTGCGACTTCAGCATCGACGGCGCTCTCGCCCCACCGGACCTCGTCGTGAACGAGGCGTGCCTTGCGCTGCGTTGCAACATCATCCCCGAGGTTTCCGAGAGCCGTCACCAGCGTTCCTCGGAGCTTCCTGCTGCGATCGTCTTCTCCTTCGGCCGGAGTCCAACCCATCTCGTCGACCTTGTCGGAGACAAGGTCGCGAACGAACCCCTGGATAGCCGGGCGGACATCGGGTGATGCGACGCGGTCGAGTTCGCCGAGTCCGGCAAGGATCCGCTGCCACACGTCAACCTCGGTCTCATCACCGAGCCCGCCGACGAGCGCCAGGTAGTCCGCCGCCTCGGAGCCGCCCTTGAGCACGTCGGCCCATGCGTCGGAGACCGTGGCGTATCGCTCATCGCCCGTGAGTGACGAGAGACGGCTGTGTATCCCGGTCCGTAGCTCGGGCGAATACGCGACGCGGTAGAAACCGTTACCACCGGCGTTGACGACAAGGTCGTCCCCGGCGTCGACCGTTGCGCTCTTCTCGGAGAGGAGGAGCCTCTGCTCGCCCTCCGACGATCGGAGGAGCACGGGCAGCTTCCAACGCTTTTCACCGTCACCGATGTACCTGAACTGCTCTTGCGTGATTGTGTAGGCGCCCGGTTCTCCCTCAACGCTTAGTCGCGGAAAGCCGCCCTGGAAGATCCATGTGTCCATGATCTCCATGACCGGCTCACCGGATGCCTTCTCGAGCGCCGACCACAGATCCTTGCCGTCGGTGTTGCCGTAGGCGTTCTCCTTCAGGTAGTTGCTCACACCGAGACGGAACGATTCTTCGCCGAGATACTGCTCGAGCATCCGGAGCATCGAGGCGCCCTTTTCATAGGTGAGCGAGTCGAACATCGCGTTCGCTTCTTCGGGAGACGCCACAGGGATCTCGATCGGTCGGGTCGCTGCCAGAGCGTCGGTCTCCATCGAGTGGACCCGGTCCCCGGAGAACGTGAGCCAGACCTTCCAGTCGGGCCGATATGCGTCGACGCACTTCATCGAGGCGAACGTGGCGAATGCTTCGTTGAGCCAGATTCCGTTCCACCACTTCATCGTGACCAGGTCTCCGAACCACATGTGGGCGATCTCGTGGGCGATGACCTCGGCTACCCGCATCATCTCGTTCTGCGTCGCCTTGCGAACATCGACGAGCAGCGCCGTCTCGCGGTAGGTGACGGCCCCGAGGTTCTCCATCGCTCCCCACGCGAAATCCGGAATGGCGATCTTGTCCATCTTGTCGCCGGGGTATGGGATGTCGTAGTACTCGGCGTAGTACCGCAGAGAGAAGGCTGCGATGTCGAGGGCGAATTCCGTGAGGTGGGCCTTGCCCGGCGGGAAGGCGATTCGCAGTGGGATGCCGTCGACGTCAACGGTGTCGGTCACGTCGAGCTCCCCGACGATGAAGGCGACGAGGTAGGTCGACATCTTCATGGTTTTCGCGAACCGCACGACGACCTTGTCGTCGCCAGCCGTCTCCCGACCGATCTCGGCAGCATTCGAAATCGCAGTGAGACCGTCATCAACGACCAGCGTCACACCGAACGTCGCCTTCAGATCCGGCTCATCCCAGCATGGGAAGGCACGGCGGGCTTCGGTCGCCTCGAACTGGGTCGTTGCGATCGTCTTTTCGTTCCCTTCGGGGTCCGTGTAGACGGATCGGTAGAAGCCGCGCAGATCGTCGTTGAGAGTTCCATCAAACGAGATCTCGAGCTTCCAGGCACCGGGGTCGATCATCGACGCAAACGTCAACGTCGCCCGCTCTGCGTCGCCGTCGGTCTCGGTCGTCGCTTCGAGCCGCTGTCCGTCTTCGCTCGAGAGAACGACGGAGCGCAAGGTCAACTCGGCGGTGTTCAGAACGATCTCAGAAACGGACTCGGACACGTCCACGTCGATCACGACGTGTCCTCCGAATGTGGCACCGGCAAGGTCCGGGGTCAGCGCCAGTTCGTAGTGACTGGGGATGACGGTTCGAGGCAGGCGGTAGTCGGCTTCAGACGGCACGGGATGCTCCTCTTCACTGGGTGAACGGGCGAATGGTACCGGCCGACCGCGGCGAGTCCTCCGCGCCTCCTACGAAGACCCGCGGTGTATGGCGCGGCCTCCGGCTGGCTCGATCCGATAGGCCCGTCCTTCGCCGGGGGCCAGGTTCTCGAGGCGATGGAAGAATCCGCTGTGCCGGAGGGTCTCGCCGGGTAGATGATCGGCGCCTCTGGTCGAGAAGACCGGTTCAAGCGTGACGCCGATCGGGAGAGCCGGGATCCCGAAATACCCGGAGTCGGAGGTCAGGTCGTAGTTCACGACGAACACGAACCGATCAGCGTCCCCCGGCATCGTCATCGGATCCTGGGTCCACGCCCCTATTCCGCGCAGCGTCGTCGCATCCGGGGGGATGAGCCACCGGGTGATCGAATCGACAATCCCGGGAAGAACGGCTTCAGCAAAGACCCGCAGATCCGTGATCCGGTCGAAGAGTCCGTCGTTGCTTCCCCAGATGAAGTCATCGCCGAACCGGGCCTTCGACGGATAGATGTTCGACTCGCCCTCTTCGCGGAAAACGAACAGCTTCGTGTAACGCTCGTTCTCCACCGGTTCCCAGTGCACGTCCCGTATCTCGAAACCGAGACCGGTGTACGTCGGCATGTCCGGCAGAAACAAGGCCGTGAACAGCCGCGTCTCGTTCCCCTCCCGATACATCTCGTCGAAGCGGGGGTCGTCCTTGTCTGCGGTCATCACGGTGTAGGCGGGTGCGGTCCGGCGGGTTGCCAGGTCATCGAGGTAGCGCCGGAACCGGCGGAGATACTCGTGATCACCCACCACAGTCGACTGAAGGTCACCAAGCGTGGCATCTGCGAGGGAGGCTTCGAGGTGGTCGAGCTCCTCGCCGAACTGGAATACGTCGCGTGCCGGGAGGAACGACTCGGCGAAGTACCCGAACCACGGAGCAGACGCCACACGCTGAATGTGCATCTTCACGGCGGCCAGGATGTCGTAGTACTCGTCGACAACGGCCGGCACACCGTTGGGACGCATCTGCACGTGCGACATGTCTCCCCGCATGAAGTCGAAATTGCCGACGTGCTGGGTCGTGGCATATCGGCGGCATATGTAGTCCCACACCTCGGTCCGCGGCCGATCGAAATCGATCTCCCACTCGGCGTTGCCATCGATCCTCTCGTACAGCTTGAATCGGGCGAGCGGCGAGAAGACCCGCGACATGAACTTGGGCCGGGACATGACGAAGTCCGGCCACTCCATCCCGTGGTCGTCTATCGCCGTATGTGACGGATCGGGATCGACGTCGATCCCGCGAAAGGGAACACCCATCGTTGCCGGAACCGGTTCGAGGCCGAACCACTTCAGATGCATGATGAGGTCGACGCGGCGATCGTTTCGCCCGAAGAGATCAGACCTATCACCGAAGAGCAGACGGAGCCTGGTGTCCTCGTCGAGGTCGTACAGCTCCTCGGTGCCCCTGGGCATGGTCACACCGTCGACGGCCGGACCCTGCTTCTTCAACCAGGCGAACACAGCATCTTCGACGGTGCGAACGAGTCCGTCGGAATGGTCAACGATGCGACGATCGCTGACCTTCATCCACTCGAAGAGGTCGGGGGTGCAGAGGGCAGGCTCGGAGAACCGGTCGGTGTGTGGGATGACATCCATACCGACGGTCCGGCCGGTCACGTGCAGCAGATTGGAGACGGCCCGCAACTGCTTCTCGACCGTGTCGAGGTTCGGGGAGTACTCAAGAAGTTCGTCGGAGAAGAACTCAGTGTTGAGATTCCACGAAGCGATCCCGTAGAGGCTCCTGACCACTCCCGGCTCCCACACCGGCAGCAGATGGATCGAGTCTGTGGACGCGGGCAGCGTCATCGCGTACTTCACGACGCCCCCGTAGTCCCCAACGGTGCGGACGTTGATGCCGGCCATGTTCGTGCGCTTCACCCACGACGAGTCGGCTTCGGCCGAGCGTGGTGAACGCACGGCCTCAGGAAGTTCTGTGAGAGGACGGGAGAGATCTACCGCCTCGTCGGACAGGGCGATCGTCACTGCGGTCCTGTACCGCCGTGTCAGCAGACCGAGGACGTCGGCCAGCGGTGTGGCTACGGCATCCTGAGGCCGGAAGCCCACGACCGATGACGTATCACCGTTGGCGTAGGCCTCAGCACCCGGATGAATCTCTGCTGTCATTCCGGATCGAAGTCCAGGTCATAGTCGCGCGTGATGATCACATCGGCGCGACTGCGATGCTGCGAGATAATCGCGTGCTCCTCGACGAGGACCTTCTCGACGAACGGGTCGAACATCTCACGCCCGCGCTTCATACGGTGCTCGAGGGTTTCGAGCCGATTGCGATCGATGAAGATCCGGCAATCTACGTGTTCGCACAGCGACGTGTAGACGCCCTCGGCGATGACGACGCCGACCCCCTCGTAGGAGATCTCCTCTTCGTCGATGCGGTTCTCCGAGTAGATGACGAGCGGTTTGACGACACCGATCCCGCCGGACCGGGCAACTGCCAGGTGGTCATCGAGGAGGTCGAGGCGGACCTCGGTGGTGCCGACCCACGCGAAGTTCGCTCGCCGGGCGGCATCGTTGAACGTCGGTGGAAGGACGTAGTAGTCGTCCTGCTGGAGCACCACCGCTTCAACGCTGCGTTCTGCGAGCGCGTCGGCCAATGCTCGACCGACCTCCGATTTGCCGCTTCCCGACTCGCCTGCGACGGTCACCGTGAAGCGACGGGGTGCACCGAGTATCTCGTCGATCAGGTGATCGATGATGGCGTTGGCTACGCGTCGGTGCTCCTCACCAACGAGGATGACATCTCCCTGCATGGACGATTCACTCCAAGAGATCTGCAGCACGACCGGGCCGATCAGATACTACCGACGGGGCCACGGGTCGTGTGTCGCAAGGGAGAACAGCGTATGGAAACGTAGCACGTAGTAAGAGTGACGTAGTACGACTCCGAGGCCTCGTTGACGGGGAATCCGCTGGGGTTTCACCCGAGCACCTCGAGAAACTCAAAGCGTCAATCGCGAACCTCGAGAAGAGGATGTCTCCTGTCTGATCCGGGTCGTACTACGTCACTCGTACTTCGTCATACGTGCCCTGCCCGCCTGTCTTCTCAGTCGGTGCCGATCGGCGGATCGGATAACCGGAGGATCCAGAGACCGGTGTTGGCGTCCGACGCGTAGATGAGATCGTCGACCACATGAACCGACCAGAGCAGCGGCATCGCGATGTTGCCGTTCGGAGCAACGAAGTGCTCCTGCGGGTCAACTCGCACGGGAGGGATGAAGGATGCCACTTCGACGGCTCCGGTCGGATTGAAGAGGTCGACGACGCGCAGGCCACCCGAGAGCAACACGGCGTAGAGATAGTCACCGGCGACCACACCCTCGTGAGCCGAGTAGATCCCGTCGAGCGCCAGTCGTCCTTCGGCATCCGGGAGAGCACCCTCGATCGAGTAGACAGAAGGCTGCGACGGGTCATCCCGTCCACCGGCGTCAAACACGACGCTGACACCCCACGACTCCATCCCTGGTTCATCGTCGAGGGGGTCGAGGTCCTGATGATTCACGACGAGGACGCCGGTGGCCGGGTCGAAGGCGGTCGACTCCGAGTTCCCCTCCCGGTACCCGAGCGATGCCGTCCGACCGACGGCTTCGGGGTTCGCCGGATCGGCAAGGTCGAGAACGACGACGCCGGCATCCCAGTTGGCAACGAAGGCGCGTTCCCCGTCCTGATCCAGCGTGATGCCCCCCACGTGGAAGTCTCGTGGATCGGCGTCGGCGAGAACGGCATCTCTGACCACCGTCTCGGCGTCGCGTCGGAAGTCCCAGTCGGCGACATCCACGGGATTCGCAGGATCGGTGACGTCGATGATGCGGACATCGCCGAGGGCGTCTGCGTGATCGAGGAACGAGTTCGGCACCGCGGCGACCACAAGGGTTCTGCCCTCGTCAACCCACACGTCGAAGCTGTGGATCCCGAGCGTTCCGGCTCCGGCCTCGTATGTGCCCAACTGCACCGGCAGCGATGGATCGGTGACGTCGTAGAGGACAAGACCACGGAACGCACTCGAGTCGTCCGGGTTGCACGGTTGGTGGGCCACGATCGCCAGGTCGCCGGAGAACCGATCGTTGTCGACTCTCCCCGCCCACACCGCCTCCGTGCTGGTGCCGGTGAAGTCCCCTGAGATCGATCCCAACGCGACCGGTGCTGTCGGGTCGGTCACGTCGTATCGCCGGACACCGGTCGCCGGGCAGGTCTCGCCCAATCCGAACGTGCTGAGGTAGGCGATGCCGCTGTGGACCCAGACGTCTGCGTTGAATCCGCCGGTGGGGTCGATGCGGCCGACGACATCGATGGACGTCGTGACCGGATCGTCGGTGATGTCCGGGAGGACGTAGAGCGTTGT
>JAMBLK010000276.1 GCA_023336855.1 Actinomycetes bacterium | reverse complement strand
TCTAGTCCGGTGAGCCTGGTGGCGGGGACGGCCCCAGTGGGGCATCGACCCGGGCGGGCAGCCGAGCGTCGGTACCGCCCCCGCCAAGCTGTGTCAGACCGTCTCGTATTCCTGAGACCGGTCGGGATCAGACTTGTTCTTGGACCCGTCGGACGTGAGGCTTGTCCGCAATCCGGCTGCGGCCGCCATCGCGCCTCGTCCGGCCTCGACTCCGATTCGAGGGAGCTTGGCCGAGCGACGTGAGTAGAAGGATCGCCGTACCGAGTCGGCTTCCCGATCGTCGGTGATTCTGCCGTCATCATCCGGTGAGTCGGCATCGAGGGATTCCTCAATGTCTTCGGCGGTCGCCAACTCATCGACCGGCACCGGATCCTCGATGGGAGAGATCGGTGTGGTGTCAGTCACGACGATCTCGATGTCGTCCTCAACGATCGCCGCACGGTCTTCAGCGGGGGACTCGTTAGGTTCGTCGTCCTCTTCCTCGAGTTCCTCGACTTCGAGGCCAATCGGGATGACGATTGCCTCGGCGGTCGGCGCCTCGGCGTCCAGATCATCGTCGTCTTCTTCGATGTGGTTCACTTCGGGAACAGTCGGTCGAGAGCGCAACTCGGATTCCATAGCGGCGATCACGCCCTGCAGTTCTTCGACGCGAATCTCCAGTGCGATCTGGCGATCAGACGGAAGATCGTCGGCTGGTGTCTTCGCTTCCACGGTCCGTAGGAGTGCCCCGACCTCGGCGCGTGCCTCGGCGACGATGTCGTCGGCTTCTTTGCGAGCCTCAGTGACGACCTGGAACGCCTGCATGCGGGCGTCGGTGATGATCCCGTCGCCTTGCTTGCGACCCGCGGACCGTGCCTCGTCGGCCTGCCGTTCGGCGACCTCGAGCATGTTCTCTTTGGTCGTGGTCGCGGCGAGGATCGTGAGGTGAACGGCCTCCTCATGCTTCTGAGACTCCTCGAGATCGGTCTGGAGAGAAGCGATCTGAGCGGCTGCTTCATCGAGAGTGTGATCGTTGTCTTCGATCAGCGTTGCCAGGTGCGACTCGACGGTTTCAGGGTCGTAGCCGCGCTTCACGATCGGGAAGCGGTCGTAATTCGACTTTGTGCGCATGAGCAATCTCCCGAAGGTCTTCCTTCAGGTGCCCGCTACCTCATCGACTGCCCACGGACAGTGTATCACCGAATACGAACGGTAGTCAACTAGTCATCTCGTGCGTTGACGCGCTAGTCACCAAGGCCGACGCGGTCGCTTGAACGGTCCGGAGGTCTGCGAGTGCGTCATCGATGTCGGCGAGGAAGCCGTCCCGATCACTCTGATCGGAGTCATCGAGCAGCCCGGCGTTATCGGCGAGCTCGATCCCGGAAGCGAACAGCTCGGTCGAGAGCGCTTCGGGCGTGCTGATCCGTCCTTGTGCCGCATACTGGCGGCCGAGTCGCAACGCCCGTGCTTGGACCGTCTTCTTGTCGAGGGTCTCGTTGGGATCGGCCTGGGCGATCACGGCGGCGACGATCCGGTAGGCCTCAAGGAACGGCATGAGGACGGCGGGGCTGGTCGCTGGTGCAAGCGATGCGAACACCCCTTCGAGGTCACCGTTGTTGACGCGTTCGATTCCGTCGGGGCACTCGAGGAGGAGCTCTTCAATGATGGAGTCGCGGAAACCATCGCGTCCCTCGAAGAAGAAGTCGAACTTGAGGATCGCCCTCCAGCCAAAGGCCCTCGCCAGAAGCTCTTCCATGCCGGCGGTTCCATCTCTCAGCATCCCGGCGACGGAGACCTCGAGAATCGAACCGTCGACGAAGAAATGGATGATCGTGTTGCGGTAGTAGGCGGCAGCGAGGTGCTGATCCTTCTCGATCACGTACACCACATCGGAGAGACCCTCGACGCGGGACACGACCTTGCTGGCGACAAGCTCCTGGAGGGCGACTTCGACGGCCTCGGGCGTGACGGCCATCCCGGGGACGGTCGTCGGGAGATCCCGCTCGCGAACGTAGTCGACGAACGGTCCGAGTGCCGTGACGGCTTCATCGACGGTGAGGCCCCGACTCGGCTGACTCAGGAGAGCGAGAGTGACCAGGCTGATCGGCGTGATGGCTGTGGCGTCATTGATGCGGTTCGAGATCTCGAACGCCATCTTGGGGATGATGTAGCGACCGCTCTCGGTCGTGAGATCGGTGCCCATCGGAAGCGTGTCGCTGAGTGACAGGGGTTCGCCGAATCCGACATGAACCGATCCGTAGCGACGGTGCAGATTGCTGATGAACCGCAGAGCCCACGCGAAGCTCTCTTCTTCCTTCTTCCCGCCGAGCTGTTCGGTTGCATACGACCCGATGTCCGAGATCTGATCGTATCCGATCGAAACCGGGATGAAGACGATGTCATCGACAAGCCCTCGCAAGTAGGCGTCGACGACGTACGACAACATGCCAAGGCGGGGGGAGCGGAGCTTCCCCGTTCGCGAGCGGCCGCCCTCGAGGTACCACTCGAGAGGGAATCGCTTCTCGAGGAGATAGTCGATGTACTGTCGGAGAACGAACTTGTAGGGCTCGTTGGTCTTGAACTCGCGCCGGATGAAGAAGATCCCCGTGCGACGCAGCAACGCTCCGATCGGGAAGAAGTTCAGATTGATCCCGCCGGCGGTGTGGTTCGGCGGGAACTCGTTCTGGTACAGCACGTACTGCAGGACGAGGTGGTCGGAATTCGACTTGTGAGAGGGCAGGAACACCAGTGGGTGCGTCTCACCGATCTGGTACAGCTCCCGGAGATCGTCCGTTGAATACTCGAGATTCTGGTACCCGAGACTGAGTATCCAGGCCATGAGGCCGGTAACGATGTCGATCACGTATGGGGAGTGGGTGGCCGCCATCTCCTTGAGGTAGTACGAGGTCTTGCGCTGCATCTTGTTGAGGGGAACGTCCCCCTCGATGGCGAGCCGAGAAACGCCTCGCTGAAATCCACGCGACCAGTACAGGTCTTCCCTTAGGAACTTGGGAACCTTGTAGCGGGCACCACGCAGTGAGCGCTCGGCGCGCTCGAGGGCGAGCCACGCCTTGAGGGCGATGAACTCGGACAGGGACGTACCTTCGGCGGGCCCGCGACCCGTCGGGTCGCTCCACAGCTTGTCCAGTGTCGACTTGAATGCCGATTCGGCGACAACGATTCGAATCCGGTCCGGCTGGAACGTCCGGATCCAACGCTGTCGCACGATGTTCGGATCTCTCGGGTCACCGAACACGAGGAAGTCTTTGAGCGATACGCGTCGTTTCCCGTCTCGCTCAGTGGCGAGCCACACGATCCGGATCGGAACCATCATCGGGTCGTCGCTCTGCGCTACTCGGGCCTCAAGGCGGGAGTCGCTGCGCTTCCGTCGACGAATCCTGCGACTCGCCGGGATGTGCGCGATGTCGACTCGCACACCGTCCGGCTCGTTCCGATCGATCCAGGCCTTGATGAGTTCATGCTCGATCGACGTCTCGGCATCGATGAGGAGCAGCACGGGACCCTCGGCCTCAACGGGCCAGCCGGGCTCGTCGGTCAGCGGAGGGTCCCATTGTGCGGGCATCGGTTGTTCCTACTCGTCCTTGCTCGATGTGAACCCCGTGACGGTGTCCTTCGCCTTGTCACAGAGGCCTTCGGCCGTCTCGGTGGCCGTCGCGGCTGCGCCCGTTGCGACGCCCGCGGCGCTGCCGGCAGCATCCTTGCTCTTGTCGACCGCGGAAGAGGCCATCTCGCCCGCACCGGAGAGTGCAGCCGAGACCTGGTCTGCAAGGCTCTCAGGCAGCTTGTCCTTCATCCATTCTGTGGTCACGCCGATCATCTCTTTGGCCTTGTCGGCAGTAACTCCGGTCTTTTCGGTAATCTGAGCGATCAAATCGTCCACACGTCCTCCTCTGTGGTGGGTGGGGATTGTACCGCACGGAGCTCTCGGGATTCTCGTCAGTCCCAACCGAGTTCGTGCAGGCGCTGATCGTCGATGCCGAGATGGTGTGCGACCTCGTGGAGCACGGTGACGCGGATCTCGTCATTGAGTTCTGCGTCGCTCAGCCCGAGTTCGATATGGGGTTGGTAGAAGATCGAGATCTGATCGGGGGTGTATCCGAAGTAGTCGATACCCCGGTCGGCGAGTGAGACACCGTCGTAGATGCCGAGAAGCCCTTGTCCCTCGGGATCCTGGTCATGCGTTGGTCGGTCTTCGACGACAACGACGAGGTTATCGATCCGTTCGACGACCCACTCGGGTAGCTCAGCGAGCACGGCATCCACCACGCCCGAGAACTCTCTGCGGTTCATGAGGGCTCCAGAAGCGTCGCACGACAGCATTCTCGACCGGATGAGAAGGTAGGACTCACACCCCCGAGCCTAGAACCCGCCGCCGCTACACTTTCCGGTCCCGGGCGCTTAGCTCAGCGGGAGAGCGCTGCCTTCACACGGCAGAGGTCGGCGGTTCGATCCCGCCAGCGCCCACC
>JAMBLK010000275.1 GCA_023336855.1 Actinomycetes bacterium | reverse complement strand
GTCCCCCCGTCCTTCGGCCGGGGGGACAGGAAGACGGACCTCTATTGCTTCACAAACCGTGGATTGAGGATCAGGGTGAGGTGCCGCCGCAGGCGGTGGAGGTGCTGAGGGTCTCAGCGGATGAGAACCGTCCAGCCCTGCCCGTCAGTCGGCCAGCACGATCACGGCCATGAGTCCAAGAGGACCATCGACAACCCCGACGCCGACGGTCGTGAATCCTTCTCCGGTGTTCGAGGCCTCGGCGAGACCATCGGGCGTCGGAGCGAGCAGCAGGTACTCATCGGAAACCGACACGGAGATACCCACGACAGACAGGCGATCTGCGATCGGTGAGGCCGCCTCGAACGAACCGGAACGGTACACATCGAAGGCCCGTGTCACCGCCACGAGACTCATCGATTCCGACCACGTGAGAGGATCTAGTCCAGCCTCGGACCGGTCTCGATTGATCTCATCATAAAGGGAGAGGGCGGTACCGGTTGAGGCGTGAACGCCGCTCTCGGTTTCCATACCAGGAAGCGTCACGTCGGTGATCCTGGGGTCGATCGTCCATCCGTCCACAGCACCCCGAATCCAGATCATCGACTGAAGAGCCCGATCGCCGGACAAGAGACCTATCGCGTCCTGAGCAACGCCGTCCGGCTCCACGACGAACGCGATAACGGCGGACTGGTCCACCTCGTCGGCCACGGCCGACGGCATGGGCGCTGCCGACAGCAAAGTTGCTGCGATGACGACAAGCACCGCCGCGTAGACGGCACCGAGAGCCGCTCCGCCGATTCGATTGAGCGTCGTGACGCCGGGCAGGTGCTTGATCGACCGATGAATCATGGAACCGAGGATCGTCGCGCCAACTGTGATGGCGATGAACAGAACCACGCCACCGATCACTCGCGCCGGTTCCGGAGAGAGGTTGGTCAGATCCGACAGCAGTCGACCGGCGGTTGGGGCAAGCCGGAAGGCAAGAAGCGCACCGACGACGAGCGTGCCGACATCAATGGCCTCTCGCACCAGTCCACGGACCGATCCCCGGACCACCAACAACACGACAAGAGCGAGAACGATGAAGTCGATCATGAACGGAGGATCAGCCGGGGTTTCTCAGGCACGCGTCACGCGTCATCTTGATCACCGTCCGAATCGTCGGTCGGAATCGTCACGGCTTCGATCTCGCGAGTCCAGAACTTGCGTTTCGGCGGCTCGATGAACATCGATTCGGCGGCGTCGCGCGGACTCTGCTCGAGGATCCTGGTTCTCCACCAGTAGCCGAAGATGATCTTGAGGGCTGCTGCGAGCGGAACGGCGATCACGATCCCCCAGAACCCGGCAACGGCTCCGGCCAGGACGAGCACCAGGAGAGTCACGGCCGGATGGAGGCGCACGGTGGCACGCAGGACACTCGGACTCACGAAATTGTTGTCGATCTGCTGGACGATCACCGCAACGACCACTGCCCATACGGCAGTGGAGAAATCGGCCGTGGTCAAAGCGATAGCAACGCCGAGGATGCCTCCCACCCATGGACCCAGGAACGGAACGATATTGAGGACACCGCCGACCATTCCGACCAGCATCCAGAAGGGCAGATCGATGAGCCAGTAGCCAACGCTGAGCATCCCGCCGACGATGATCGCCACGACCAACTGCCCCCGGAGGAAGCCACCCACCGCGCTGTTGAGCCGGCGACCGACGTAGGCCACCTCTGCTCGATTGCGTTCCGGGACCATGTCGAGCAACCGTTGCTGCACATTCGGAAGGTCGATCAGCACGTAGAAGGCGATCACCGGGCCGAGGAGGAACACGAGGATGAACTCGAAGATCCCGGTCGTCAGCGTCCCGAGACGGTCGAAGACGATCGAGAGGATGGTGTCTTGATTCTCCGGATCGTTGAGGTATTCGAGGATCTGGTCGTAGGACCAGAGCGAGGGATCCAGACCGAACCGATCACCGAATGTGACGACCTGCTCGATGAACCGGTCGTAGAGCAGCGGAAACTCGGTCGCGAACCCGCGGGCCTGGTCGGCGATGCTCGGTATCACGAGCAGTCCGATCGCTACGAGCGCCGCGAGAAGTCCAAGGAAGGCGATTGCAGCGCCGATGAGCCGGTGGACGCCGCGATGCTGGAGAGCGCTCACGAAGGGGTTCAACACGATCACCACGATCAGAGCGATGAACAGTGGAGCGAAGATGATTCGTCCTTCGATGAGAACGTACCCTCCGAACAGGATCAGGATCACAGCGCCGATCGTCGACCAGGAGTAGACGCCGATCCGACGAACCAGGTCGTCGAACTCGTCGCGGAATCGGGGAGTGGTCGGCCCGTCGCTCAAGGTGTGGTCCCGGTTCGGCGGGCGATCTGCTCCAGCCGATCGCTGCGCATCTGACGCAACCTTCGCACGGTCAGCGGTGCATATGCAAGCGCGTCGGCATCATCGATGAGGCGCCGAACCGCTTTGTAATAGCGAGTCGCGCTCATGCCAAGGTACTCGCGAATGTCCCGATCCTTCGGTCCAGGGAACAGCCACCACGAGCCCTCAAAGTCGAGGACCTTCCGGTCCCGCTCGGACACCATGAGCAGAGGTTATTCAGGGGGTGTGACAGAACCGGGGATTTCGCGCTGGAGACGACCCCTTCTCGACGATTGAGAACCGACGATCCGAAGTCTGAGGTCGCTCGATCGCTACCCGACGTCCGTGCAGCGGTCGATCTGCTCGTGGATGTGCTCCATCAGATCGGCTTCAACGGCCCGGAGGGCACGTGCGCTGGCAAGGTCACCGGCAACATGGCCCTTGGTGTCGTTCCGGCCGATCTTCGCTCGTCCCTCGCCCTTGAACGATCCAGACGGGCACTCCATAGAGGCAACAGCAACGGCCGCCTCATCACTGATATCGACATGTAGATTCACGACGTAGTCCACAGATCCTCCTCGGGTGATCATTCCACCCCGATGGTCGACCGATTCGGCGTGCAGCGATAGGGCCCATGGTCGGTAGATGTTGCGGAATGGTTCAATCAAGGTCATGCTCCGCCGATTCGCACCTGTCGTCGCGCTTGTCGCGTTCCTCGGCGTATCCGGTTGCTCCGAACCGGAAGCATCGAATCCGTACAACGAATCGGCAGTCGTCGTGGCCATCGGAGACTCCATCATGGTGGCGGCTTCCGAGCACCTCGGTGGCCTCGTCGATGGCATCGTGATCGATGCCGAAGTCGGGAGACCGTTCAGCGAAGGGATCGACGCCCTCGAGCACCAACTCGCAGCAGGACCTACGCCGGACATCCTGGTCATTGCCCTCGGCACGAACGCGGGAACCAGCAGCGGCCAGGTCGACGAGTTGATGGAGCTTACGGACGGTATCGGTGAGGTCATCTTCGTCAATGTTCGGGTACCGAGAGACTGGGAGTCCTCGACCAACGGCGCCCTGGCCGACGCTGCCGCACGCTACGACAACGTCCGGATCGTCGACTGGCACGGCGCAAGCAACGATTCTGATCACCTGTTCCGATCGGACGGGTATCACCCCAACGGAACGGGTTCGGAACTCTGGGCAAATCTGATCGTGGTAGAGATCAAACGCTGATCTAT
>JAMBLK010000274.1 GCA_023336855.1 Actinomycetes bacterium | reverse complement strand
GGACGCGCACCCGACGTCAACAAGTTGATGCCGGTCGCCGCCGTCGTGATCGTCTTTCTGATCACGATCGGCCTGATGGGCGTATATCTAGACATCTTCAAGCCCCTGGAATTGTGAGTAGATCAGTAGATCGGTACTGCTCTACTCGCTACTGATCTACTGATCTCTACTATTCCTCCCATGACGATCTCACGGCGGGATTCGCGGCAATTGATGGTTGGGAACGTGCCGGTCGGCGGCGGTGCCCCCGTCAGCGTTCAATCGATGACCACCACCAAGACGGCCGACGTCGACGGCACCCTGGCCCAGGTGTATGCCCTCAGAGGCGCCGGAGCGGACATCGTGCGGATCACCTGCAACGACGTCGAGGCAGCGCAGGGCCTCGCGGAGATCGTCCCGCGGTCGCCCGTTCCGATCATCGCCGACATCCACTTCCAGTACCGGCTCGCGTTGGCGGCTCTCGAAGCCGGCGTCGCAGGGTTGAGGCTCAACCCCGGGAACATCCGAAACGAAGATCACATCAAGACCGTCGCGCGCGCGGCATCAGACGCCGGTGTCTCGATTCGGGTCGGGGTGAACGCCGGCTCGCTCGATAAGGACCTTCTTGAGGAGTTCGGTGCTCCCGTCCCCGAAGCGCTTGTCCGATCAGCCCTGGCGGAGATCCGATACCTCGAGGATGTGGGATTCCACGACATCAAGATCTCTGTCAAACACTCGAACGTGCCGCTCATGGTCGAGTCGTATCGTCTGCTCGCAGAGAGGATCGAGTACCCGCTCCACCTCGGTGTGACAGAGGCCGGGCCGCCGCCCGGTGGTCTCATCAAGTCGGTCGCCGGGATCGCCACGCTGCTCCTTGAAGGCATCGGGGACACGATCCGATTCTCGCTTACTGCCGACCCTGTCGAAGAGGCGAAAGCCGGCCGGCAGCTCCTCGAGTATCTCGGCCTGCGGGAACGCACCGGCCTCGACCTGATCGCATGTCCATCATGCGGGCGCGCCGAGGTCGACGTCATCCAGGTCGCAGCGGACGCGACCGCTGCTCTCGAGGCCGCGAAGCTTCCGATCCAGGTCGCGATCATGGGATGCATTGTGAACGGGCCTGGTGAGGCACGCGAAGCGGATATCGGAATCGCCGCCGGTCGCGGCAAGGGCCACCTCTTCATCAAAGGCCAGGTCGTCCGCGTCGTACCGGAAGAAGAGATGGTCGATGCCCTGCTCGACGAGGCACACAAACTCCTCGACGAGGGAGTTGAGGCAAGGCTCGCCGCGGCGGACATCTCTGCGGCCGATCTTGCGTACGAGGAGCGGATTGAACTCGTTGAACTCCAGGGTGACGCGAACCGTTCCGCCGAACGCCGTGCCGCAGTGGCGGATATCGTTTCAGGGGACGAGGGATGAACTCGACCCGGGTCGGCATCGCGATCATGGGACTCGCCATGGTCGCTGCCGCCTGCACGTCCTCCACTTCACCGACCGAGACGACGATCGCAGCACCACCCGACAGCGCGGTAGCGTCGAGCGCTCCAGGGCTCACGACGGCGGAGCAGGTGTACAAGACGGTGGCTCCCGCGATCGCCTCGATCACGACGGAGATCGCCGGGGGGAGCGGTGTCCTCATCGACAGTGGAACCGTTCTCACCGCAGCCCATGTCGTCTGGCCGTACCGAACCGCCCGGGTCGTGTTCCCGAATGGCGCAGAGATCGTGAATGCGCCCATCGTTGGCTGGGACCCGTTTGGGGATCTTGCGATTATCGATGTGTCGGGAGTAGCGGACCTTCCTTCTCCGGTTGGCACCGGCGATGGGGAGAGCATTCCTCTCGGTCGACCCGTGTATCTCATCGGGTATCCGGGCGAGTCCGAGGAGTACCCGCAACCGACGATCACCGAGGGCATCCTCTCTCGAACCCGCGAGTGGGAGACCGAGCAGTGGACCTTCCTCCAGTCCGACACAACGGTTGTCGGTGGTCAGAGCGGAGGGGCGCTCGTCGATGAACAAGGAACGGTCATCGGCATCACGAATTTCAGCTTCCTCGAAGAGTTCGGACTCTCCGGATCCCTGGCGGACGCCGCAGGCAAGGTCGAGCGGATGCGGTCCGGGGAAGACATCGCCGATCTCGGTGATCGTCTGCCACCGCAGGGGAGTGGCACGGACGTACTGACGGTCTCGTTCGAGAACGTATGGCAGGATCACGTGTTCGTCTTCGAAACCCCCCTCTACTCGGATGTGTGGTTCGAAGCGTCGAGCGATGCCGACGTGTCACTCATGCTCACCACCATCGACGGACTCGAGATCGCTTCGGCCGACGAAACCCTCGATGGTGAGGAAACGATCGAAGAACTGATCACCTACCGGGGGCCCCACCTGCTCCGGATCGAGAACTTCTCAGGCCCCGGGGACGCACGCCTCAGATCGAGCGTCGATGTCGTGGAGTGGCCCGACCCCGATGACGGACGATTCCTGACGAGGAACACCACGATCACCGGCAACGCCGACTATCCCGGGGACTTCGACTGGTACCTGGTCGACCTCGGCAAGGGTCAAGCGATCACGATCGACGTGGATTCGATCGCGTTCGATCCCGTGCTCATGATCGACGGTCCCGAGGGCCTCGGTTATGTACTCGCCGTCGACGATGACAACGGCGGGGGACTGTTCGGCACGAACCCCAGGATCGTCTTCACCGCCCGTGAAACCGGAACGTACATCGTGATCGTCGCAGATAGTGGATCGACCGGACCGGGCGCATACCGGTTAACCGTCGACTAGGAGCCTGTGGCGCAGGCGCAGTACGTACTACTGCCTGCTCATTCTCGGGTATCCTCGCCGTTCCCAATACCACTGGAG
>JAMBLK010000273.1 GCA_023336855.1 Actinomycetes bacterium | reverse complement strand
CCATCGATGACACCATCGCCCGGGGCGTCAACGTCCTCGATACGTTCGCCCGCGACGGTGGTGAGGCCGCCAGGCAGATCGCTGGAGAGTTGAACGACTGAGAGGTGCAGTGATGGGTTCCTATGTTGCGGCCATCGACCAGGGAACGACCAGTTCACGGTGCGCTTTGATCGATCATCACGGTGCGATCGTCGCAATGGCACAACGGGAGCATCGCCAGATCTACCCGAAGCCTGGTTGGGTGGAGCACGACCCGGTCGAGATCCGGCTGAACGTCTTAGGAGTCATCAGCGAAGCGCTTGACCAGCTCGGTGCCTCTCCCGCAGATATCGCAGCCGTCGGTGTGACGAATCAGCGCGAAACGACGTTGCTCTGGTCCAGAGAGACCGGCGAGCCGCTCGGCAATGCCGTCGTATGGCAGGATGTCCGCACGGCTGATCTGTGTCGGGATCTGGGCGGGGATGACGGTGTCGATCGATTCCGTGACCGAACGGGTCTCCCCCTGGCTACCTACTTCGCCGGACCGAAGATCAGATGGCTGCTTGATCACGACGACGAACTCCGGGAGCGTGCCGGTGCCGGTGATCTCGCCTTCGGGACGATGGACACATGGGTGGCATGGAACCTGACGGGTGAACACGTCACAGACGTCACGAACGCAAGTCGCACCCTGCTCATGGATCTTGGGACATTGTCATGGGATGATGACCTGCTCGATGCGATTGGCGTGCCGCGGTCGGTGCTGCCTCGCATCGTCCCGTCTTCCGGGGTGATCGCTCCTTCGCTGGATCCGTTGAGTGGTGTTCCGTTCGCCGGGATCCTCGGCGATCAGCAGGCGGCCTTGTTCGGACAGGCATGTTTCGAGCCGGGATCTGCCAAGAACACATACGGCACTGGTTGTTTCCTTCTCCTGAACACCGGTGAGACGCCTGTTCGATCGGAGAATGGCCTGATCACTACGGTCGCCTACCAGCGGACGGGGGAGCCGGCCCAGTACGCCCTGGAAGGGTCGATAGCCATCGCCGGAGCAGGCGTGCAATGGCTCCGTGACAACCTTCGGATGATCGACTCTGCGGAGGAGATCACCGACCTCGCTCTCGAGGTTGAAGACAACGGTGGCGTCTACTTCGTGCCCGCATTCTCCGGCCTGTTCGCTCCTTGGTGGAGGGACGACGCTCGCGGTGTCATCACCGGACTCACCCGATACGCGAACCGTGGCCATCTGGCACGGGCCGTTCTCGAGTCGACGGCTTTCCAGAGCCGGGATGTGCTGGAGGCGATGGAAGCTGACAGCGGGGTCGCTCTCTCCCGGCTGAAGGTCGACGGGGGCATGGTTGTGAACGACATCCTGATGCAATTCCAGGCGGACATGCTCGACGTCGACGTGGTTCGGCCGAAGATCAGCGAAACGACCGTATTGGGCGCCGCGTACGCCGCAGGGCTCGCCGTCGGCTTCTGGGAGAGCCTCGAGGAGATCGCCTCCCATTGGGAAGAGGACC
This sequence comes from Actinomycetes bacterium, assembly GCA_023336855.1. GTDB lineage: Bacteria > Actinomycetota > Acidimicrobiia > Spongiisociales > UBA5794 > JAHEEL01. The sequence goes on along the minus strand of JAMBLK010000273.1, from coordinate 945 downwards.
GGACGTTCACTCCCGGGATGGATCCGGCCGATCGTGACCTGCGATATCGAGAGTGGCGCAAGGCGGTAGACAGGTCGATGGGGTGGGTCGAGTAGTCAGAGCGCGACAACGCTTACTATCTGACTCCCATGTCGATTCCGAACCTTCTCGCCATATCGCGGTTGATCCTCACTCCGATTGCGATGGCTCTCATCCTGGTCGCTCCCGAGGAACAGGGCATGCGGATTCTGGCAACGGCCGTATTCGTCATCGCTGCGCTCACCGACTTTGCCGACGGCTACCTGGCACGGCGTTGGCAGCTCACGAGCACGCTCGGTGCGTTCCTCGACACCGTCGCCGACAAGATCCTCGTCGCAGGCGCGTTGTTAGCGCTCGTCGAGATCGGGACGGTCTCCACCTGGGTCGCATTCATCATCATCGGACGCGAGATCGCGATCATGGGACTCCGAAGCGTTGCTGCTCTCGACCAGGGAACTGTTCCACCGAGTATGTGGGGGAAGTCGAAGGCGGCACTTCAGTTCACCGCGATCTCCTTCGCGATCCTGCGCCTCGACATCGTGATCGGACCGTGGAGGCTCGATGAGTGGCTGATGGCCGCCGCCGTCATCTCAACCGTGATCTCAGCTGGCGACTACTTCTCAAAGTTCCGATCGGTATTCACAACCCAGCGATCGAAGGACTGAGATGGGCTTCCAGTACCGAGTACTCAGTACTCAGTACTCAGTACCCAGAGGATGCGAGAAGAGGGCGTTACCGGTCCTTTTCCTCCCCCTCAGGGGGAGGTGCCGCCGAAGGCGGCGGAGGGGGTCAAGAGTCTCAGTTGAAGGGAACCGTCTGACCCCTCCCGTCAACGCCCGGGGGCGCTGCCACCCTCCCCTGAGGGGAGGGAAGACGGCGATCGCAGTCGGCCGCGGCCCTCGGAATACCGACTACCGACTACCGACT
>JAMBLK010000272.1 GCA_023336855.1 Actinomycetes bacterium | reverse complement strand
CAGCTTCACGTAGGAGTAGGCGCTGAACGTGACGACCACGGCTGCAGCGAGGAACGCGATCGGGAACAGGTCGCCGGCGAGTGCGGCGACCTGGCCTGTCAGCGCGAAGATCCCCGCGCCGATCATCACACCGGTGCCGAGGGAAACAGCCCCGAAGAGGCTCAGGCTTCCGGCTCCGTCGTCGGGGACGTTGCCGCCGGCCCCATCACCATGGTCACCATGGTCCATGCCGTTCACAGCCGTCGCTCGTCGTAGGCGGATCCGTTCCTCGTTGGAAGCATCCCCGGGCGCATAGTCGCGTCGCTTTCCGTGGTCTGCCGTCGAGTGTAGGTTCTGTACGCGGTGACGTGAACGGCGGACGCGCCGCGACAAATCCTCGTCACGATGTCGCGGCCGGTGCCCTACGCTCGGAACGTCCGTGACCGTCGCGTTGCATCGAAAGGTACCACCATGACACGCTGCCGACTCATCCTCATCTCTCTTCTCACGGTCATCGCCATCGTGGCCGCCGCGTGCAGTTCCGGCTCGGGGACAACCGATGCCTCCGACGTGGACCTCACGGGCGAGACGCAGGAGGTGCCTGTCGACGGTGGCTCCTACACCGATGTCAGCGTCAAGGGCCTCGAGGCGATGCTCCAGAACAAGGACTTCCTGTTCGTCAACGTCCACATCCCCTACGCCGGGGAGATCGAGCAAACCGATGCCTTCGTGCCCTTCGACCAGGTCCAGGCGAACCTCTCCGCGATCCCCTCCGACAAAAGTGCCAAGATCGCGGTCTACTGCCGCAGCGGCGGGATGAGCGCCATCGCTGCGAGGGATCTGGTCGCTCTGGGCTACACGAACGTGTGGAATCTCGACGGCGGCATGAACGCCTGGGTCGCCGCGGGCAACGAGCTGCTGCAGAAGAGCGGCTGATCTGCGACCGGGGTCGGTGCGCCGGTCACCTCCACCGCCGATTCTCGGTCACCGTGCAGGTTTGTCCTTCCGGTAGCCGCGCACCGATGCGTGTGAGCGGGGAGCGCCGCGTTCGGTGGAGAGCAGTTTGCGGATGCGCTGCATCGCCGACGCCTCGCCTGCGGCCGAGATCCGGGTACGCGCGGGCGAGGTGCGGTGGCGACACATTCTCGGGGCGGGTTCGACCATCTTGTACCCGACATGCCGCCATCCGTGAGCGCAACCGTTCTGTGTGCCGGCCGATCGGTTCATCCCCGATAGCGGAACGAGGATTCGAACGAACATCTCTCCTGGAACGTCCACTCGAACGGCGGCGCTGCAACGGTGAGCACATCGGCGATCATCTCGGTTCCGTCGACGTGGTCGGTGAGTCCGCAGGTCACGGGACCCGACGCGTCGGCCTCGACGGTGGAGCGGACTCCGACGAACGTCTCGACGCCGATGCGCCACCGGCCGGGTACGTGGATCAGGTCGATCGCAGCGGGCCGCACCATCAGGACCGCGCGGATCGCTCGACCGTAGAACCCCCTCGTGTCACCGTCGATCCTGCCGAGGAACACGTCCGCGAGATCCTCCCGGCGGGCTGCGTCCGCGTTCTTGTCGACGAAGATGGCGACACGCCAGGACTCCCCTGCTCGTCGTCGGCGTATGAGCCAACGATCACAACCGATAGGCCCGACAGGTCGCGGCCGTCGACGTGACCGGAGTCGATCTTCCACGACAGAGCGACGTCGCACGTGTCGTACGCCGACGCCCCTCCTCGTCGATCCCCTCGCGCCGGCACGGGCACACGGCGTCGCAGTTGGAGGCCTCGTAGTACGAAGCACTCACTTCCCATGCCATGTCAACCCCCTAGAACGATCACGACGCCCCACAGCGCAAGAACCAGGCCACCGATCCGCGACACCATGACGCCTCTCGGAGCGACCTTCTCGGCGAGGACGAAGACGGCCAGCACCGCGACCCAAGCGAGGTTCATCACACCGAGCACGAACAGGAGAAGCATCAGAGACCAGCAGCAGCCGAGACACAGCCTCCCGGGGTGCAGACCCATCCGCAGCGCCCACGCCTTCCCGTCCCTCCACGACGTCATCAAGAACCCCATCGGTGTGCGTCATGCCCCGAGGCTGCGCAGCTTCCCCGGCGAGAACTGCACAACTCCGGCCCCGATCAGCAGTGCACCGGAGAACCAGATCGGGGTCACGACACCCATGCCGTCGACGCGCGCCCAGATGCAGCTTTCCGGAATCCCGGAGGTGAGCGCGCCGACTCCTATCGACTCAAGAGCATGGCGGTGGCGTCATCGACGTTCAGGTGGTTGCCTTGCTCGTAGAGCTCCCGGTATCTGTCGGACCAAGAGCTTCTGTGGCCGAATCGATGGCCGGTTGGGCGATCCGATCCTGGAACGGCGCCTTCTGCATCGCGAAGTGTGTGTCGCCGGCACCGAAGAGTGTTGCGGCGCGTTCTGCCCGGCCCCGGAGTCCAGCGAATGTGGCAGCTTGCAGTAGGGCGAGTCCGGTGTTGACCGCTGCCCCGGTCTCGAGATCGGAACGCGCCGCTGCACGATTCAGGCCCTCGGCCCGATCGAGTTCACCAGCATCTCGTTCGATGAAAGCGGAGAGCCCGCCATCATCCGGACTCCGCAACGATCGTCTCCAACCGGCGGCCCCTCGGCATTCCCGCGCGCAACCGGTCCTTCGATCCAGGCCGGCTCGTACCGCGGATAGACCGACCTGGGGCAACGAAGCGGATCGAACAATTGTCTTCCACAAACATGTGGGCCATCGCTACGGTTGTATCAGACCCTCCCCACTTCGGCGCCACATGAGCGTCATCCTCCGCTAGGAAAGGACCGAACATGAGCCAGCGCCCCTACACCATCTCCGCCACCACCGATCTCTCCCCCGAAGACGCCGAGGCTCGGATCCGCGAGACGCTCGCAGAGCAGGGTTTCGGCATCCTCAGCGAAGTCAACATGTCGGCCACGCTCAAGACCAAGCTCGATCTCGACCACCCATTCTGCAAGATTCTCGGTGCCTGCAACCCGCCGCTGGCTGCCAAGGCGCTCGCCATCGATCCTGCGATGGGAGCACTCCTCCCGTGCCACGTCACCATCTACCGGGACGGCGACGAGACGGTCGTCGCAGCGATAGAGCCTGTAGCCGCGATGGGGACGACCGGGAACGCCGACCTCGAACCCATTGCCCTCGACGTTCGCGACCGGTTGACCCGAGCCATCGCTGCCCTCTGAGGTCGGCCGGATCACCACCACGCACAGGTGTCTGCCCGCTGCCGGAGAATGTCGCAACTGCGACAGGTCGCAAACTAGACGCGCCGTCGGTTCGTTGAGATGCGCATAGAAACCGACCTGGCGACCGGGAGCCGAACACAGCATGAGAACTCCGAGACTGGCATTCTTGATCGTGGGAAAGGCACTCGTTGCTGCTGCCTGCACCGCGAGCAGTAGCGCCGACACCATCGAAAGCACCACCACCATCGAAGCTGCGCCCACGACGACGAACACTTCCACGACGACGGTGTCCTCGACCGCGGCCGCTCAAACCGGCAGTCTTCCGGAAGGCCCATCCGCTCTGGACAACCGATACGCCGAGTCGTTCCCCGAGCCGCTCATCAACCCCGACGACATCCTCTCGGGGGGCCCTCCACCCGACGGGATCCCACCCATCGATGATCCACAGTTCGTCTCCGTTTCCGTGGCAGACGAATGGCTCAACGACCAGGAACCCGTGCTGGTGGTCGACATCAACGGCGACATTCGGGCATATCCGATCCAGATCCTGATGTGGCACGAGATCGTCAACGACACGGTCGGCGGCGTACCCGTGACGGTGACCTACTGCCCGCTCTGCAACTCGGCGATCACGTTCGAGCGCACCGTGCAGGGTGTTGAGACGACCTTCGGTACGTCGGGCAGCCTCTACTTCGCCAACCTCGTCATGTACGACCGGGCAACGGAGAGTCTCTGGAACCAACTCGATGGCCGGGCGGTCGTGGGAGTGCTGACCGGAGAGACCCTCACCCAGCTCCCGTCTTCGATGGTGGCCTGGGGGGACTTCAAGGCGGCCAGGTCCGAAGCCCAGATCCTGGACCGGGAGCGCACGGGTGCCACTCGTCGCTACGGCACGAACCCGTACACGGGCCTGGACGATCCGAACGGACAGCCGTTCTTGTTCCAGGGTGACATCGACGTCCGAGCCAAGGCGATGCAGCGTGTCGTCGCCATCGAAACCGACGCCGAAGCCGTCGCCTGGCCCCTCGACTTGCTCGTCGACGGAGAAGCAGCAGTGACCGAAGGGGAACTAAACGGCGATCCGCTCGTGATCTTCTGGAAGAACGGACAGTCTTCGGCCCTCGACACGTCCGACATCGCCGCCGGTCGCGACATCGGCACGGTCGGCGTGTTCTCTCCGATACTCGACGGCCGGCCGCTCACGTTCGAGGCCGAAGAGGGCATATTCGTGGATCAGGAGACAGGGACAACCTGGAACGTCCTCGGCGACGCCGTGGAAGGGCCTCTGGCGGGTAGCGCTCTCGAACCGATCACGTTCGTCCGTACCTTCTGGTTCTCGTGGGCCGCGTTCCGTCCCGACACGGAGTTGATCGAGCAGTGAAT
>JAMBLK010000271.1 GCA_023336855.1 Actinomycetes bacterium | reverse complement strand
TGACGCTCACGCCTAGGACATCACCTCAGGAGGCACAGAGGTTGATGTATTTGTTGTCACATCGGTCAACCCGCGCACGCACTGACTCATTCCCGACTGACTGGTACCGAGTACCGAGTACCGGGTACGTGGTACACCCGGCGGAGCCGGGTCAGGACGTTGCGGCCATCAGCTCTTCCTGGCTCAGGGCTGCGAGGCGTGCCACTTCGACTGTGTCGAGGCCAATCGCTTCTGCCACGCGGGCGCCGTAGTCGGAATCCACGCGATAGAACAGGGCGGCCTGTCGGAGTTGCAACCGTTCCTGGGCTCCACCGAGATGGCCTGCGATGTTGGAGATCAGGTGCTCCCTGTCCGTCGCATCCATCACATCGGAGTACAACGAGCGCGGCTGTTCGTAGTCGTCGTTCGGGTGGGTGTACTCGAACCGTCCTGCCTCACCCGTTACTTCCACGCCCGGCTCGGTGGCAGTCGCATCGGGAGTCGGCCCTCCGAAGGTGTTCGGGTAGTAGTTCGGACCGCCGCCATGGTTACCGTCTGTTCGCATGGAACCGTCGCGCTCGTAGGTGTGTGTGGCGGTTCCCTTCGGCTGATTTACCGGGATCAGAGCGTGGTTCGTTCCGAGGCGATGACGGTGCGTGTCCGGGTAGGAGAAGAGACGACCCTGCAGCATCTTGTCGGGAGATGCGGCGATTCCAGGAACGAACGATCCCGGGCTGAATGCTGCCTGTTCGACCTCGGCGAAGTAGTTCTCCGGATTGCGATTGAGCACCATCTTGCCGAACGGGATCAGCGGGTAATCAGAGTGTGGCCAGACCTTCGTGACGTCAAACGGGTCGTAGCGATAGTCGGCCGCATCGGACTCGTTCATGATCTGCACGTTCACGGTCCACGACGGGAAGTCGCCGTTCTCGATCGCTCCATACAGATCGCCGGTCGCCTGATCCGGATCGCTGGATGCCAAGGCCGCAGCCTCGGGCCCGGTCAGTGTCTCGTTGCCCTGATCGGTCTTGAAGTGGAGCTTGATCCAGTACCGATTCGTGTCGGTGTACCAGAGATAGGTGTGACTCGTGTAGCCGTTCATGTATCGATACGACTTCGGTGTTCCCCGGTCCGAGAACAGGATCGTGACCTGATGCAGCGATTCGGGGGTCAGCGACAGGAAGTCCCAGAACATGTTCGGGTCCTTGAGGTTCGTTGCCGGGTTGCGCTTCTGGGTATGGATGAAGTCGGGGAACTTCAGTGGATCGCGAATGAAGAAAACAGGTGTGTTATTGCCGACCATCTCGTAGTTGCCATCCTCGGTGTAGAACTTGATGGCGAACCCACGCGGGTCTCGTTCGGAGTCGGCAGAACCCTTCTCTCCACCGACGGTGGAGAAGCGAACGAAGAGTTCGGTCTGTTTGCCGACCTCGGAGAGGAATGCGGCCTTGGTGTACTGCGACACGTCTGCGGTCACTTCGAAATATCCGTAGGCGCCGGCACCTTTCGCATGGACGACTCGCTCAGGGATGCGCTCCCGGTCGAAGTGCGCCAACTTGTCGAGCAGATGGGTGTCCTGCATGAGAGCGGGTCCGTCGGCTCCGGCGGTCACGGTGTTCTGGTCGTCGGCAACGGGACGTCCGAACGTGTTGGTCAGCTTGTCGGGCATGGGTCCTCCTCGAGCGGGCAAAGTGGTCGGAACTGCGGATTTCTTGTTTAGACTAGTTCTAAAGTAGTACGCAGTCGTCCCACTGTCCACTGGAATGGAGCCATGTCCGCAGCCGAGACCGCCCAGGTGATTCGAGACGCCGGTTTGAGGGCCACAAAGCCACGAGTCCTCATCTACGGCATCCTCCAAGAGACCGGCGGTCACCGCACGGCCGATGAAGTCACCGGATTGGTGCTCGAGAGTGGTCGGCGCCTCCCCCGCGCATCGGTCTACAACGTGCTCGACGATCTGTCCCGCGTTGATCTCGTGATGCGCGCCGACCGAGGCCCCGGAACAGCGATCTACGAGGTAGCCGACACCTGGCACCACCACTTCGTGTGTCGTACATGCGGAGACGTGACCGACGTTCCGTGCGTGATCGGTTCGAAACCGTGTCTCGATGCGGACGTACCGGGTGCCGTCGTCGACGAGGCCCAGATCATCTTCCGGGGCACCTGCGCTTCCTGCGCCGACTCACCCTGACTCCAACCACCCAGACTCCTGAAGTCAGGCCGGACTCTCGCTCGGTCGCTGCTTGCGGTTTGCGCCGTAGTTCATCCGCTCGAGTCGCGCTCTGACCTGCTCTGCATCGTCGTCATCGACACGCTTCGTCGACCCCACTCCGCGAAGCCGGTTGGTAGTGCGTTCCCGGTAGCGCTCGTCATCGTCGCGGTTCTGGGATCGAGAGGACCACATCAGGATTTCCCCCAAGTCATTGCATTCGTACCCACATCGTTGCACTTAACAATCGTCATCGGACGATATTTCCAATTCCACGAGACACAAACCGAGAGATGCCTCACGAACGAGTGCAGTCAACGACGAGGAGGTTCTCGCATCAGCGCCGCCAGGTACTGACCGCAGGGGACAGGTCCCATCGCGGGTCTCGGCACATCCTCCACCGGCTAGTGTCAGGTCTCGCACGGTCCCCTCCCTGGAAAGGGTTCTCAGTGGCTGATCCGATCGGGATGTTGACGATCGAGGAACTGGCTGTAGCGGTGGGCGCCGACACGATCGATACCGTCATCGTGGCGTTCACCGACCACCAGGGTCAGCTCCTTGGGAAACGGATCGACGCGAGCTTCTTCCTCGACGAGGTTGCCGAAGAAGGCAGTCACAGCTGCGACTATCTCCTCACGACCGACATGGAGATGGAGCCGGTCCCGGGTTACGCCTATGCGAACTGGGAACTCGGGTACGGCGACTTCCACCTCGTCCCCGACCTGTCAACGATGCGCATCGCAGATTGGCTGCCCGGTACCGCGATCGTGCTCACCGACCTCCAGGATCCGAACAGCCACGAGCCCGTCGCCGTTGCTCCAAGATCGATGCTGCGTCGCCAGATCGAACGTGCCGCCGAAGCCGGGTACACGGCGAAGACCGCATCAGAACTCGAGTACTTTCTCTTCGAGGATTCCTACCGCGAGGCCAGTGAGAGGAGCTATGCCGGGCTCACACCGATCGGCTGGTACTCAGAGGACTACCACCTGTTCCAGGGAACCCGTGAGGAGTTCTTCAACCGGGCGGCCCGGCGGGCTCTCAGCCGATCCGGCATTCCGGTCGAAACCTCGAAGGGTGAGACGGGTGTCGGCCAGCACGAACTCAACATCCGCTACGCCGGCATCCTTGAGATGGCCGACCGTCACGCCCTGATGAAGCAGTGCATGAAAGAGATCGCCGATGACCTCGGGATCTCGATCACGTTCATGGCGAAACCCCACGATGACGACTCCGGCTCGAGCTGCCACATCCACCTGAGCCTCTGGAGCGACGACGGACCCGTGTTCCCCGGCGATCACCCGGTCGGGCCGGTCTTCGGATCGGACGAGTTCCGCTGGTTCCTCGGGGGTTGGATGGCGCACGTGGAGGAATTGACGGCGTTCTACGCACCGACCGTCAACTCGTACAAGCGGTTCGTCGATGCCTCATGGGCGCCGACTCGCATCGCCTGGAGTTACGACAATCGGACCGCGGGTTTCCGCATCGTTGGCAGCGGGCCCAGTCTGCGGATCGAGAATCGCATCCCCGGCTCGGATGCGAACCCGTACCTCGTGTACGCAGCAACGCTGGCGGCCGGTCTCGACGGCATCGCCAACCGCATCGAACCGTCCGAGATCTTCACCGGTGACGTCTACGCGGCGAAGGACCTCCCTTCAGTGCCTGAAACACTTCGCGACGCGACGGACCGTTTCGCAGAGAGCGAGTGGGCCAGAGAGGCCTTTGGTGCAGCAGTCCACGATCACTACGTCCACTTCTTCCGCAGCGAGCAGCAAGCGTATGACTCGGCCGTCACGGACTGGGAGCGCCGCCGCTATTTCGAGCGGATCTAACAACACGACGGGACAAGGAGAGAAATGAGACTCGAAGGCAAATCGGCCGTCATCACCGGAGCCGGAAACGGGATCGGACGAGAGACCGCACTGTTGTTCGCCACCGAAGGCGCTGCAGTCGCAGCCGTGGATCTCAACGAGGAGACAGTGAACAACACGGTCTCCGAGATCATCGCCGGCGGTGGAACAGCGATCCCCATCATCGCCGACGTCTCCAAGGACGATGACGCGGCGTCGATGATCGCGGCCGCCGAAGAGGCCTTCGGCCGCGTCAACGTGGTGTTCAACAACGCAGGGATCATGCATTGCGACGATGGAGATGCCGTCGGCACCGAAGAGGCAATCTGGGATCTGACGATGGACGTGAACGCAAAGGGCGTCTTCCTCGGATGCAAGCACGGCGTTCCCGCGCTACGAAGGGCCGGAGGCGGTTCGATCATCAACACCGCCTCGTTCGTGGCGCATCTCGGCGCCGCCACACCGCAAATAGCGTACACAGCGTCGAAGGGCGCCGTGATGGCGATGACCCGTGAACTCGCCGTCGTGCATGCCAGGGAAGGAATCCGCGTCAACGCACTCTGCCCCGGGCCGCTGCGCACCGAACTGCTCATGAGGTTTCTCGACACCGAAGAGAAGAAGCAGCGACGACTTGTTCACGTCCCGATGGGACGCTTCGGCGAAGCGGCGGAGATGGCGAAGGCCGTGCTGTGGCTCGCCTCCGACGACTCGTCCTACGTGACCGGCACCGAGTTCCTCGTCGACGGGGGCATCACCGCCGCATACGTGACACCGGAGTAGACCCGTCGGTCGCTCTCTCCGTCGGTTGTGCCTACGACCACCTCCTGTGTGGTTCCAGGCACAACCGATGCGTGCCTGCGCCGATGCGCCGAGCACGACGCCTACCACGCGCTGTATCGTGTCGGTACGCCAACAGTCGGGAAGGCACAGATGACGACCGCAGGTGAATCCGTCTTCGACACGATCGAGCCGGAGAAGAGCATCAAGAAGCCGAAGCTGGACAAGAAGTTCTACGAGTCCGAACTCGTTCGACTCCAGGGCGAGCTCGTCAAACTCCAGAGCTACGTCAAGGAAGAAGGGCTGAAGGTCGTCGTCGTCTTTGAAGGAAGAGACGCAGCCGGAAAGGGCGGCGTGATCAAGAGGATCACCGAACGCCTGAACCCCAGGATCTGCCGAGTCGAGGCGCTCGGAACGCCCACCGAGCGAGAGAAGACCCAGTGGTGGTTCCAGCGGTACGTCAACTACCTGCCTGCCGCAGGAGAGGTGGTTCTGTTCGACCGCTCCTGGTACAACCGCGGCCTCGTCGAGCCCGTCATGGGTTTCTGCACGAACGACGAGTACACGGAGTTCTTGCGATCCTGCCCGGAGTTCGAACGAATGCTGGTTCGGAGCGGGATCATTCTCATTAAATACTGGTTCTCCGTAAGCGATGAAGAGCAGGAGCGCCGTTTCCGGGCTCGTCTCGACAGCACAACCAAGCGCTGGAAACTCAGCGACATGGACCTCGAGTCGAGGGCCCGGTGGGTCGAGTTCTCGAAAGCGAAAGACATCCTGTTCGACCACACCGACATCAAGCAGGCTCCGTGGTTCGTCGTCAACGCCGAAGACAAGAAGCGAGCTCGCCTCAACTGCATCAGCCATCTGCTGTCAATGATCCCGTACGAGGATCGGACGCCTAATCCGATCGAGCTTCCTCCCCGACAGGAGAACACGGGCTACATCCGCCCGCCGATCACGGAGCAGACGTTCGTCCCGGATGTGTACTGAGTCACGCCAGCGCTGACACGAACGAATTCCGGTCCTTATCAACGCCTGACCCCTGGAGGTGGAATCGGGCGCCCGAGAATCGGACAGAGCGCTAGCCTCTCTGGCGCTAACCCCCGATTTGAAGGATGGAGCGACGTGGCCCCAACGGACCCACAGAGCTATCCCCTGCTGGAGACCCTCGATCTACCGGCGGATCTCGAAAGCCTCGACGAGCGGACCCTCACCGATCTCAGTGATGAGATTCGCTCGTTCATGCTCGAAGTCATCTCGCAGAACGGCGGACACCTATCGCCGAACCTCGGTGTCGTCGAACTCACCATCGCTCTCCACACCGCCTTCGACAGCCCGACCGATCGCATCATCTGGGACGTCGGGCACCAGTGCTATCCGCACAAACTGCTGACGGGTCGCTTCGACGACTTCCCGACGCTCCGGCAGGAGTCCGGCATGTCGGGCTACCCGTCGCGAGCCGAAAGTGACCACGATCTCGTCGAGAACAGCCACGCGTCGACCTCGCTCAGCTACGCCACCGGGCTCGCCCTTGCTCGCGAGGAGGGGGACGACTCCTACGTTGTCGCCGTCATCGGCGACGGGGCGCTCACCGGCGGAATGGCATACGAGGCGCTCAACCACATCGCACAACTCAGCCCGGAACGACTGATCATCGTGATCAACGACAACGGCCGCTCATACGCCCCGACCGTGGGTGGGCTCGCGGCGCATCTCGCTGCGCTCAGAGTGAACCCCGCCTACGAACGCTCGAAAGAGATCCTCGGAGAGATGGCCCGCAAGATCCCGGTGGTCGGGGAGACAACCGATGAGGCACTCCACCGGTTGAAAGAGGCGATCAAGCAGGTCCTCCAACCTGCCACCTTCCTCGACGTGCTCGGCATCAAGTACACCGGACCGATCGACGGCCATGATCTCGAAGTGCTCGAAGCGACGCTCGAACGAGCCAAGCAGTTCAAGGAACCGGTCGTTGTGCACGCCGTGACGGAGAAGGGCCGGGGCTATGCGCCGGCCAGGGACGAGAGCGAGAGAACCCACGGGGTCGGCGCTTTCGATCTCGTCACGGGCGACGCCCACGCCAACGGCATCGGTTTCACCGACGCGGCCGAGGCCATCATCGCCGACGCCGCCGAGCAGCACCCGGACGTCGTGGCGATCACCGCCGCCATGGGTTCGGCAACGGGACTCGGGCGTCTTGCGGAAATGCACCCCGACCGCGTCATCGACGTCGGCTTGGCCGAACAGCACGCTGTCACCCTTGCCTCCGGGCTTGCCATGGGCGGTCGTCGACCGATCGTCTGCATCTACTCGACGTTCCTCCAGAGAGCCTTCGATCAACTCGTGACGGATGTCGCGCTTCACGACCTCCCGGTCATCTTCATGATCGACCGCGCCGGCGTCACCGGTTCGGACGGACCATCTCACCACGGCGCCTTCGATCTCGCCTACCTGCGCATGATCCCCGGCCTCTCGATCGCCGCGCCGTCCTCAGCCGACGAACTCGCCGGCATGCTGGCAACCGCTCTCGACCATCCGGGCCCTGTGGCGATCCGCTACCCCAAGGCCGGTGTCAATTCGATCCCCCAACTGCCCGCCACGCCGGTCCCGTTGGGAGAGTGGGAGGAACTCAGCTCAGGGTCCGACGTGCTCATCCTCGCCGTGGGTCGCATGGTCCCGGTCGCTGCGAAAGCGGCAGTGCAATTGGAGCAGGAGGGAATCTCGTGTGGCCTCGTCAACGCTCGTTGGGTGAAGCCCCTCGATCCTCGGCTCCCCGAATGGGCAGAGAAGTACGAACGGATTGTCACCGTCGAGGACGGTGTCGCATCCGGCGGCTTCGGTTCGGCGGTGCTCGGGGCATTGGCACCGCTGGGGCTCGCGGGAAAGATCCGGGTCCTCGGTCTGCCGGACGCGTTCCTTCCCCCCGGCAACGCGAACGTGCTCCTCTCGGAGTTGGGCCTCGACGCCGACGGAGTGGCGGCCCGTATTCTCGCCGGCGACTGATCCGACACTTCGGGGACGAGCGGGGTCGGCCAGAACCAGGGAGACAGCAAGCAGTAGTACGTTGTAGGTATGACGTAGTACGACCCCGGATCAGCGGGGAGACATTCGCTTGTCGAGGATCGCGAATGACGCTTCGAGATCCTCAAGCCGTCCGGAGAGGATTCGTGCTGTCGATCGTCGTGCATCAGCACGCAGAAGTACCATGCAGCCAGCCGATACAAGGCCTCCGAGTCGTACTACGTCATTCGTACCACGTACTACGGCCCGAGCCCTCGCTACCGGCCTCATCACAACAGCGACTCCCCGTTTGCTCGGCTTCGACGCGGTGCCCGCCCCGGTTCAGACCGTGCGCCGGAGAATCCGGTTGACGGTGTTCTCTAGTTGCTCCTGACGACCCGATACCGGTGACGGATCGATCTCACCAGCGACAACCCTCTCCTCGAGGATCGGCAGACTCACAGACCCGCCCATGATCTCGGCGCCGATCCCGGTCGACCAACCGGCGTAACGAGCGGCACGGGCTTCTTCGAGGCTTCCATCTTCGATCATCTCGGCCGCCACCAACAACGACCGGGCGAGCGTGTCGATCCCGCCCACGTGCCCATGGAAGAGATCATCACGACTCATGCTCTGGCGTCGCAGCTTCGTGTCGAAGTTGAAGCCACCGGTGCCCAGGCCGCCGCCGCGCAGGACCTCGTACAGCGCCAGGCTCACCTCTTCAACCGAGTTGGGGAACTGATCGGTATCCCAGCCGTTCTGCGGATCGCCACGGTTGGCGTCGATGCTCCCGAAGATGCCGTTGTCTACGGCGTATGCCACTTCGTGGTGGAAGCTGTGACCTGCCAGCGTGGCGTGATTCCCCTCGATGTTGACGAACAACTCGCCCAGGAGGTCGTATCGCTCCAGGAAACCGTGCACCGTGGAACAGTCGTAGTCGTACTGGTGTTTCGTCGGCTCCTGCGGCTTCGGCTCGATCATCAGCATGCCTTCGAAACCGATGCTGTGTTTGTAGTCGACGACCATGTGCAGGAACCGTGCGAGTTGTTCGGACTCCTGGCGCATCATCGTGTTCAGAAGCGTTTCGTAGCCTTCCCGGCCGCCCCACAGAACGTAGTTCGCTCCACCGAGACGCTGGGTCGCGTCGATGGCGTTCTTGATCTGGGCCGCGGCGTATGCGAACACCTCGGGGTCGGGGTTGGTGGCCGCACCCGCCGCGTAGCGGGGATGGCTGAAGAGGTTGGCCGTCCCCCACAGCAGCTTCACTCCGGTCGTCGCCATGTGCCCTGCGGCGTAATCGACCATCTCTTCGAGGTTGCGTTTGCTCTCGGCGAACGTCTCCCCGGCAGGTGCCAGGTCGGCGTCGTGGAAACAGAAGAACGGTGTACCGAGCTTGGCGAAGAACTCGAATGCGACGTCTGCCTTCTGCTTCGCCGCCTCCATGGGATCCCTGCCCACGTCGGCCCACGGTCGATCGAACGTCCCTGCACCGAACACGTCGCTTCCGGGCCAGGCGAAGGAGTGCCAGTAGGCGACGGCGATTCTGAGTTGGTCCTCCATCCGTTTGCCGAGCACGATGCGATCGGGGTCGTAGAACCGATAGGCGAGATCCGTCGTGGTGTCTGGCCCCTCGTACCGGATTGGGCTCACATCGGTGAAGAACTCTGACATGTCCGACTCCCTGCTCTGGGTGCTCGCGGCGATCCACCGCTCTTTCCACACTACAAGCCAGAGTGTCGGTCAAGTCGTCGACGGGTCCGGAGTTGCGAGGATGGCGTCGATCACCTTCATGTTGGCGATCGCATCCGATGTCGGGACGGGAACCGGAGTGTCGTCGAGGATCGCCTGAGCAAACAACCTGGCCTGGATGGTGTATTGATCTTCAGCGGGGAACACCAGCGTCTCCGTGGCCGGAGCGACCGGTGGCTCTCCCCCTGCCGTCACGAAGATCCTGGTCTCCCGATCTGGCTGGATGTTGAACGGGATCTCTATCTCGATCCGGCCGGCGCTCCCAACGATATTGACCCGTTGGTAGTCCTCGGATCGAGTGGAACACGTGAACGTCGCCTGGCCCCCTCCCGGGAACTCGAGCACCGCCGAACTCAGGGTGTCGATCTTCATCGTCGGATCCCGCCGAACCGCTGCTTCGACCCGCACCGGTTCGGCACCGAACAGCATCCTGGAGACGTTGATGTTGTAGCAACCGATGTCCATGATCGCACCACCGCCGTTCTCGGCCCTGTTGCGGATGTTCTCCGGGTCGTCGTTGTAGTAGCTGAACCAGCTTTGGACACCCTGCAGATCACCGATCGTTCCGTTCCGCACCAGACGAACGGCTTCCACCCACGTTGCGTGGTGCCGGTACATGAACGCCTCGCCGAGTTTCACACCGGCGTCTTCGCAGGCTTGGGCCATCTCTTCAGCCTGGGCGGCGGAGAGGGCCAGCGGCTTCTCGCAGAGGACGTGCTTTCCGGAGGCGGCGGCCTTGGTGGTCCACTCTGCATGAAGGTCGTTCGGGAGCGGGATGTAGACGGCGTCGACGTCGTCGGCTGCCAGGAGCTCTTCGTATGTGCCGTAGGCAGCGGGGATCCCCAACTCTGAGGCTGCGGCGACGGCCCGCTCGTTGTCACGTGAGGCGATGGCGACGACGTCGCAGTTCTCTGCAGCTTGAATCGCCGGAGTCACCTTCTTCATACCGATGTCGGCCGTGCTCAGAATGCCCCATCGGACCTTGGTCACATTGCCCTCCTCGGCTCAGAATCTGGATGAGAGTGCGAGTCGAAACGCATCCCCATGATTGACCCTATCAGGGCGCTCCGAAGCGGATTCACTCGTCGCCGGGCAGAGATGCGTGCCGAAAGCGGCTAGTGAATTCTGCCGTGGCGCTGTAGCGTCCGTGGGGATACGACAGTCAAGGGAGGTCGTTATGTGTTGCTTCTTCACCTCAATGGTCCTCCTCGGGCCACGTGCGGCAATTCTCATCTGGTGGCTGATTGAGCCGACGCGATGGGACGCTGCATTCTCGAGCTTCTGGTGGTCGTTCCTCGGATTCCTGTTCGCTCCATGGACCACGCTCATGTGGGTGTCCGTGGCGGCCGGCGGCGTCGTCGGATTCGATTGGATCATCCTCGGCCTCGGCGTCTTTGCCGACATCGCTTCGTACTCGTCGAGCGCCTACGGAAATCGCGAACGGTACGCGTCGGTCTGAGATCCTCCGGGGGCTAAGCGTCGCGCCTCGAAGCGATCCAGGCTCCAACGAGTACGAGCGCCGTTCCTGCCACTGCGGCTGCCTGAAGGGCATCTCCACGAACGATGACGCCCAGGACGATCGCCACGACAGGGACGAAGTAGATCGCGATCGAACCTCGGGGTCCACCGACGCGCCCTACCAGCGTCGCCATCAGCACGAAGGCGAGCCCGGTTCCGAGCGCACCCAGAGGAACCATGGCGAGGGCCGACGACCATGCCCAGGTGCTGCCCGGTATCTGGATCAGACCGAACGGAACCACGATGACAAGGGCGGCGAGTTGAGCGTTGAACAGAACCGGGAGAGCTCCGTACTTCTGTTGGAGCGGCACGACGAGGTTCGTCGACAGGCCGTACAGAACGACAGCGCCGACCACGAGCACCGTGCCGAGTGCCGTCGCCGACGAGTCAACGACTTCGGGTGCTGAGATTGCGATCACGCCGACGAAGCCGACACCGATCCCGACGAGTTGCCGCCAGCCGGGTAGCCGTCTGAGAAGAAGCGTCGCCCAGGCGGCCGCGGTGATGGGGACCGCGCCGTTCAGCATGCCGGCCACCGACGAATCGATCCACTGCTGGGCGATCGGGAAGATCGTGAGCGGTATCCCGATCCAGATGACCCCGAGGCCGAAGACGCGTGCACGATCTTCCCTGTCGATGCGACCCCTCGCCTTGGGCACGAGGGCGAGCGTGAGCACACCGAGCGAGACCCTCGCAAGCGTGACGACGCCGGGACGAAACGCGTCGAGTCCGATGGCCATGAACACGAACGAGGACCCCCAGATGAGAGCCACGGCTGCGAGGAGTCCCCACTCCATCGATCCGAAGGCATCCCGGTGCGTTCCGAAGGCGGTCGATGGAAGGGCGGAACCCGAATGGGAGCGGTCAGTGGACATCGGGCCACAGTACCGGTGGCTTTGCGCCTTGCACCGACCGCGTTTCAGGGTCAGCCGGGCCTTACCGTGAGCTCAGTGATGGAAATGGCAAGTCCGGCGATCATGGATCGGTTGAGACAGTGCCATGTTCGTGGTTCGGACCGGAAGGTACGGATCACGCCTGCTTCCTTCAGGATGCGGAGATGATTCGAGACGGTTGATGGGGCAAGGGGAAGTTCAGCAACGATGTCGCCAACCGTGCGCGGACAACACTTGCGGAGCAGCTCGAGAATCTCGAACCGTGTCGGATGGCCCAGAGCCTTCGCGATCACGGCTGCTTCGTTGGTTGTGAGGTCACGCGGTGCTCGATGAGCCTCGTCGAGACACTCGACCGGTGATCCCCCCGCCCTGATCATGCAACGTCTCCGCCCACCACCGTCTTTCGTGCGAGGCGGCGGCCGGCGATGATCGCTACAACCGTCCCAACCAGACACGCGAGAATGAAGGCGACCGTAGGTCCAACGGGGGCTCCCAGAAGAGGCTTGCGATTCGTGCCCCAACGAGCCACGTCAACTGGAGTGCGATCAATCCGATGCCGACCCCGATCCCCCAAGCGGAGACGAGGTCGGCACGGCTCGATCTGCTGATCGTCGTCACTCGAACCATTCGAAGAACGGCGGGAACGTCCCGATGACGCCCAAGATGCCCAACCCGAGGCCGATATAGAACGAGGTCTTCAATACGACGTCCTTCTCCCGCCAGATCAGGTAGAGGACCAGCCATGCCACGAAGAACACAAGTACGGCGACGGTCGATTTGCCTGCGAGGGCGCCGACACCCTGGTCGAATTGGAACCATTCCAGGAAGCTCTTCACCGAGCCGTTGATGACGGCCAAAGTCGTCATGAGACCAAGCGTGAAGACTCCCAAGCCGGAGGCGATCATCACCGCTGCGGCAGGACCGTCGGGTTTGTCCGCCAGATCGAGCGGTGCAAGTTCAGGGGCCACTCCTTCATCGTCGTGGCGGCCCGGGTCAAAGTCAGTAATCATCGTTCAACTCCTTTCAGTCGCCATCAGACGATCGGGGCGATCTTGTTCAGGAAGGCGCCAAACGCCCCGCCAACCAACGCTGCCGCGAAAGCCGCAACGAACATGACGATGACCGCGGCACGAAGCCACGGGCGAGCGATGAGACGAGGGCCGTAGTAGGCGATCAGGAACGCCGCCGCCGTTGCCAGGATCGGTGCGGCCCACGACACGTGTTCCTTCCATTCCATGCCGAAGATGTGCCACATCTCGGTCTCTCCGCTCACGTTCGACTTCAGGAAGTCCCTCGGCGAGCACGCCGCGTTCGGCAAGATCGCGTCGACACACCCCGCGTAGGCATCTTCCCCTACCGGGGCGAGCTTGACCCGGTACCACGGGTAGACGATCCACGTCCCCGTGATCACTGCGGCCCAAGCAGCGGCTGCCATCACCCAGGCGCCTATGTACAGGCGCCCCATTCGCTCCTTGATTCCCTCGGTGGTCATCAACCCGGGCCGCATACTCCACAGCCCGGCGAGACCGCCGGCGAACGCAAGCAGGAAGAGGGTGCCCAAGACGAGACCGTGGATCACTGTCCACGTCTCTCTGGAGCTGAACTCCATGTCGCTGCCTCCAATAGCTCGACTTCCACGCACCGTACGAATTCACGCGACCATCCGACCAGGGCCCTTTAGCCGTATTTCGTCGATTTACGATATGTGTTGAGACGAGTGATCTCCAGCCATGCCCATCTCCGATTTCCGCTGATAGTGTCGAGCCATGGGTAGGTACGCCCCGACCGTCGTAATTCTCACCGTTGCGATGGCCTCTGTCGTGACAGCTGTGAGTCTCGGCGGGCTCCGGACCGGATATCTGCCCGGGATCGTGATCTCAACCGCCGTGGTTCTGGCGATCAGGTGGCGATACGAGCCACCCCTCTGGATCCAGTGGCTCGCTGCTCTCCTGCTGGCTGCGTACCACGGTGGTGGTGTGTTGATGGTGGGAAGCGACGTGTTGGCACATGTCTCCGTAGGAGGCAGCGTCTTGAGATACGATCGCGGTCTTCACGTGTTTGGCGCAGTCGTTACGGTCCTGCTCGTGGTTGCCGTTACAGACGCATCACACACTTTCGGTACGTGGTCGGTGCTCACCTTGGCGCTGGTGGCCGGATTCGCCGTTGAAGCCACCGAACTGTTCAACGCCCTTGTCGCACCAAGCGTGTTCTCGTACGACCTCGTCGATTCGTCACTCGATGTCGTCGGCAACGTCGTCGGACTTGCCGTCGGTTTCGCGATCCTGCTTTGGATGGGGCGACAACAGGCAGGAAGACAGCGCAACGTCGCTGCGTGAGAGAACCGGGCGACTCTGATCGCTTCCGCATTCGACGGTTGAGGGCTCTCCGGCCTTGCGAGTACAGTCGAGCGACATGGCGACATTGCGCGACGACGCGATCATCCAGAACGTCGCGGTTCGCGTGCCCGAACTCGCCCACGGGTCGGATCTGAGCGTGAGGCGCCTCACTGGTGGCCTCACGAATCGGAACTACCTCGCCGGCGCTGGAGTTAGCCAGTACGTCATTCGAGTCGCAGGTGAGAACGGACCACTCCTCGGCATCGACCGGGCGAGGGAGAAGGACGTAATCGGCATCGTCGAAGCGGCGGGGATCATGCCGAGAGTTGCTGCGTTCATCCTGCCGGACGGCCACTCGGCAACGCGGTTCGTCGCTGAAGCCCACGCTCTCAGCATCGACGAGTTCACCTCCCCCTCGATGGTGCCGCGCATTGCAGCGACGCTGCGTGACGTCCACAGTCTCAGCCACGTCGAGGGCGTCTTCGACCCTTTCGCCGACATCGAACGGTGGATGAACCTGCTCACCTCGAAGGGCACGCCCTTGCCCTCCCGCCTCGAACCGCTCCTCGAACTCGTTGCATCATCGAAGGTTCTCCGCAGCCAACAACCCGAACAGGAGAAGGTGCTCTGTCACAACGACCCGTATCACCTGAACTTCCTCGATGATGGTTCGCTCTGGCTGATTGACTGGGAGTACGCAGGCATGAACGACCCTATGTACGATCTCGCCGGCATCGGGTACACACTCGACGCCGCCGGCCGAGATCTCCTGCTCGAGGCGTATTTCGGATCGGTAACCTCCGAGCATCAGAACGCCCTCGAGGTGCTCATCCCGGTGTACCTGTGCTGGAACGTTGTGTGGTCTCTCGTCCAGATCGACGGCGGTCTCAGTTGGTTCGACTACTTCAGCTACTCCGAAAAGCTCCTCGACTGGATGCCGGCGCTCGACTGAGATTGTTTGGGGCCCACGCAATGCGCCGAGAGACGTTGGATTGATTCAGGCTGTGCGTGTTCCAGTTCCCAGATCCGAGACCGCTTCGAGGAGGGCGTCGGCCACCCGCCCGGCGTCCGATTCATCGAGTGATGCCACCGTCAGGCGCAACGCCGGAGCGGAGCGGATCCGGAACCGACCGCCCGGCCGGACGGAGAAGCCTCGCCTCTCCATCGACCTCTCCGCGGCTGCTTCGTCTGGGACCGGAACCCACACGTTCAAGCCGGATGCACCGAAGGCCTCGAATCCTCGCTCACGGAGTGCCTCGAGCATCGTCTGCCGGCGAAAGGCATACAGATCGGCGGCGAGAGCCACCTCCGAGTTGATAGCCGGATCACCCATCATCTGAGCGACGAGTCGCTGCAGCACGTGGCTCACCCATCCGGGCCCGAGACGCTGACGACCCTCGACGCGACGAACGGTGGTTTGGTCGCCTGTCAGCAACGCAAGACGGACGTCCGGCCCGTAGGTCTTGGCGGCCGACCGTATCGTCGCCCAGCGCTCGCGATCTCCGGCGATCGAGTGCATTGGCACTCCCGCGACCGCCGCGGCATGGTCATCCTCGATCACGAGCACGTCGGGGAACCTGTCCAACGAAGACCGGAGGACGGAAGCACGCCCGGAGGAGACGGCGCTCCCGAACGGATTCTGAGCGCGTGGCGTCACGATCACAGCCGCGATTCCCCTGTCGAGAGCTGTCTCAAGCGAGTCGGATTGAGGCCCGTCATCGTCCACGTCCATCGGCACAGCGACAAGGCCCAGGGCCCCGATCAAGTCGATCACCGCCGGGTAACCGGGATCCTCGATCGCCACGCGGTCACCACGGCGGACGTGCGCCTGGAGGACACGTTCCATGCCGTCGAGCCCACCGGACACCACGGCGAGGTGATCGGCCGACACGCCATCAGCGACAAGAAGGCGGGCGCCACGTTCTGCGAGTTCCTCGTCGACGGATGGGTCACCGTAGAGAACGGTCGGTCCGCTCGACTCTTGGAGCGCACTGCAAAGGTCGGGCAGCAGATCCGGATCAGGGTTGCCCGAAGACAGATCCTGCAACCCTTCTCGAACCTCGGGATCGGCCGGGAGCATCACCGGCGGCCGGTCGGCGATGAACGTTCCCATGCGCCCGCGTCCGATGGTGATCCCTCGCTCGCCCAGCCGTCGATACGCCGCTGCCACGGTATTGGGCGCCAGATCGAGTTCGGTGGCGAGGACCCGAACCGGCGGCAGACGGTCACCCGGAAGAAGCTCGTGATCGGCAACGCGGCGCTCGATGTCAACCGCCAGCTCGTCAGCACTTCGACCCAGCATCGTGAATGTCCCTCCGTGGTACACTCGACTTACTACAATGATAATATTGTAGCAGTACAATTGTTCAACGATCGGATACGAACGCATGAGCGCCGCAGAAGTCCCAGCCACCCAGTCGGCTCGCACGACCGTTAGGCGGAGTGCCCACCGGGGTCACTACGACCGTGAGACGGTGAACGCGATCTTCGACGAAGCTCTGATCTGCCACGTTGCCTTCGTCGCTGACGGCTCGCCTTTCGCTATACCGACGATCCACGCGAGAGTGGACGACATCCTCTACTTCCACGGTTCTCCTGCGAGTCGAATGATGCGCCTCATGAAGAAGGGAGCCGAGGTGTGTGTGACGGCAACGCTCGTCGATGGCATCGTTGCCGCGCGCTCGGCCTTCAACCACTCGATGGGGTTCCGATCGGCAATGGTCATCGGCTCTGCACGCCTCGTCGACTCGCCCGAAGAGCGCGAGGTCGCCTTCGAAGCGATCACGGATGCCGTTCTTCCCGGAAGATGGGCCGAGGCACGCCAACCGTCGCGAAACGAAGACAAGGGGACGCTGCTCGTCGCCGTCCCGATCGAGGAGTTCTCGGCGAAGATCCGCGGTAACGACGTCTCCGACGAAACAGAGGACTACGAGCTTCCCATCTGGGCAGGCTCGATTCCGCTCTCGATCGTCGCCGGTGAAGCGGAACCGGACCCGAGACTCCCGGACGGCATCGAGATTCCGGAGTCGGTGCGACGGTTCATCGACGGCGAGTAGCCGGGGCTCTGTGGATCAGGGCACCTCGAGGAGACCTCGTTCGTTGAGCCAGAGTCGCAGTCGGTCTGCCGTGGTGAAGAGGTGGGTGACGAACCCGAGCCCGGCGGCCGTCTCGACGTTGGCCGGCGCGTCGTCGACGAAGATCGTGGTCTTGGGGTTGAGGTCGTAGCGCTCGTTCAGGATCTCAAAGAGCCGCGGGTCTGGCTTCGCTACGCCTTCCTGTCCCGAAACAACGATGCCGCCGAACAACTCTTCGACGAATGGGTAGCACTGAAGTCCGAGTGGCCAGGTCTCTGCCGACCAGTTCGTGATGGCATACAGCCGTCGTCCGGTTCGTGCGAGCGCTTCGACGATTGGACGGGTGCCCGGGATCTCCCCGTTGAGCATCTCAGGCCAGTGTGTCCACCATGCCTCGATCAGTGTCTCGTGTTCGGGGTGAGCGGCAGCGAGCGCCGCCACAGACTCTTGGACCGATCGGCCCGCGTCCATCTCGGTGTTCCACGCCGGAGTACAGAT
>JAMBLK010000270.1 GCA_023336855.1 Actinomycetes bacterium | reverse complement strand
TACTGCTCTACTTGCTACTGATCTACTGATCTACTGATCTACTTACTCCCTTGTAGTTCCATCCCGGGGCCCCGGTACAATCACCCGCCCATGCCTGATTCTCTTCTTCTTGCTGGTCTCAACCCTTCGCAGCGGCATGCTGTTGCCGTCACAGAGGGGCCGGTTCTGGTTGTGGCGGGGGCAGGTTCGGGCAAGACACGGGTTCTGACCCACCGCATCGCCCATCTCGTGCGAGATCTTGGCGTCTCGCCGTACTCGATCCTGGCGATCACGTTCACGAACAAAGCCGCGAGCGAGATGAAAGAGCGAGTGGCCGTCCTCGTGGGCGGGATCACCGACGGCATGTGGGTCTCGACGTTCCACAGTGCGTGCGTCCGCATCCTCCGTCGCGAGGCGCCGCGCCTCGGGTACCGGTCGTCGTTCTCGATCTACGACGACGCCGATTCGGTCCGACTGGTCACGATGTGCATACGCGACCTCGATCTCGACCCGAAGCAGTTCCCGCCGAAGGCAATCCGGGCAACGATCTCGAACGCGAAAAACGAACTCATCGACTACGAGACCTTCTCCGACAGCGGGGAGGGCTTCTATCACGAAAAGGCTGTCGACATCTATCGGATGTATCAGCAGCGTCTCGTGGAGGCATCGGCCGTTGACTTCGACGACATCCTGATGCTCACGGTGGAGATCTTCCAGGCGTTCCCCGATGTCCTGGAATCCTGGCAACAGAGGTTCCAGTATCTGATGGTCGACGAGTATCAGGACACGAACCGGGCCCAGTACATGCTCGTGAAGATGCTTGCGGCGAAACACAGGAACGTGTTCGTCGTCGGCGATTCCGACCAGTCGGTGTATGCCTTCCGCGGTGCGGATATGCGCAACATCCTGGACTTCGAGAAGGATTACGACGATGCGACCGTGATCATGCTCGAACAGAACTACCGATCGACCCAGACGATCCTCGACGCCGCGAACGCCGTGATCTCGAACAACGACGCCAGGAAACCGAAGCGCCTGTGGACCGATGAAGGAACCGGTGAGCCGATCGTTACCCATGAGGCGCAGGACGAACAGGCAGAAGCCGCGTTCATCGCCGGGTGGATTCGCGATCTCGAGGCCGAAGGGACGGCGCTCTCCGACGTCGCGATCTTCTACCGCACCAATGCTCAGAGTCGTGTGATCGAGGAAGTCTTCGTTCGCTACGGAGTCCCCTATCAGATTGTCGGCGGTCTCAAGTACTACGACCGGCGTGAGGTCAAGGATGCGCTCGCCTATCTGCGGGCAATCGTGAATCCTGACGATCAAGTTGCTTTGAAACGCATCATCAACATGCCGAAGCGGGCGATCGGGGACACGAGCGTGGCCCATGTCGATCGCTTCGCCGAGTCCGAGGGGATCGGCTTCCTCGCAGCGCTTCGTCGGGTCGATGAGAACCAGCGCCTGACGGCGCGAGCGGAACGATCCATTGCCGAGTTCGTCGCTCTCATGGATCACCTCGTCGAGCGGGCCGAAGAGGGGCCGGCAGCAGCGATCGAGGCCGTCCTTGACGAGACCGGATATCTCGACATGGTTCGAGCGGATCGATCGATCGAGTCGATGGGTCGGGAAGAGAACTTGAAGGAGTTGGCATCGGCAGTTGCGGAGTTCGAAGAGCTCGGTCCGGAATCAATGGGTCCCGCCGAGTGGTCCGAGATCGACGCCGTGACGAAACTCGGACTGTTCCTCGAAGCGATCAGCCTCGTTGCCGACATTGACTCGTACGAGGATCGGGACCTGGTGACGCTGATGACACTTCACAATGCGAAGGGGTTGGAGTTCCCCGTTGTTTTCATCACCGGCATGGAAGATGGGGTCTTCCCTCACTTCCGGTCACTGGGGAGCCCCAAGGAACTCGAGGAGGAGCGCCGCCTCTGTTACGTCGGAATCACGAGGGCCAAGCAGCGGCTCTTCGTCACTCGCGCGTGGAACCGGAACCTCTGGGGACAGTCGCAATACAACGGTCCGAGCCGGTTCCTCGGTGAGATTCCCTCGAACCTAACGACGAGCGTGAAGCGCAAGGCCAGTTCCACACGAACGATGCTTCAGAAGCCCCGTGCCACCGGGAACGGGATCGAGATCGCCAGCGGTGACCGCGTCCGTCACGCCCACTGGGGCGAAGGAACCGTCGTCGAAGTCATCGGACACGGCGATGCCGCGGAGGCCATCGTTGCCTTCCAAGGCAAGGGCGAGAAGCGCCTGCTCCTGGCTTGGGCTCCACTGGAGAAGGCGTGACCGGCTACGCCGGTGGTACTGAGTTCTGAGCACTGAGTACCGAGTACCCGAGGGAACAAACTCGGGGGAGTTCGAGTTCTGATCACACCTATCGAGAGCGGAGCTGCGGTGGTCACACTTGCTGGAGAACTTGACTCGAGGAGAGCCGCATCCGATGGACGGACCTCGGAGGCGAGAGCAGCTGTCATGGCACGGAGTCTTCGGGTTCTGGAGGAATCCGGACTCGCAGGGCATGCCCTCGGTATTGGCGACGTGTGTCCCGACTTCGTCCTGCCGGATGCTGTCGGCCGCGACGTCAGACTCTCCGACATGCTCAGTGCCGGGCCGGTGGCTCTGTCGTTCTACAGGGGGGCGTGGTGCCCGTACTGCAACATCGAGCTGCGGGCACTCCAGGAGGCACTGGACGGGTTCCACGATGTCGGAGCCACACTCGTCGCCATCTCTCCCAATCTTCCCGACAGTTCGATGACGGTGACTGAACGACATGAACTCGAATATCCCATCCTGTCCGACATCGGCAACAAGATCGCGAGTGAATTCGGGTTGGTCTTCCAGGTCCAGGACGACCTGGTGGCCGAGTACCGAGACATGGGGATCGACATCGGAGGATCCAACGGAGGTACCGAGTGGGAGATCCCGCTGCCGGCCACCTACGTGATCGATCAGGATCGAATGATCGCCTACGCCTTCGTCGACGCGGACTACCGGAAGCGAGCCGAACCGTCCGATGTGATCGCAGCAATCGCGTCGCTGATGGCGTAGAAGCGATTCAGGTACCGTCCCCTGAGCGAAGGGCACCGTCCTACCATGCCCGCCCAATGGACAACCTGCCGATTCTGATTCAGGGAGGCATGGGCGCCGGCGTCTCGGACTGGCGTCTGGCCCGTGCTGTTGCATCAACGGGAAACCTCGGTGTGGTCTCGGGAACCGGTCTCGACACGCTCATCGCGCGCCGCCTCCAGGATGGAGACCCGGGTGGGAATATGCGGCGAGCGCTTGATGCCTTCCCGATCGACGGCGTTGCCGATCGCATCGTCGAGAAGCACTTCATCGAGGGCGGGAAAGACTCGGACGACCGGTATCGGTCGAAACCGATGCCCCGCGTCGAACCCTCGCGCAACCTTCTCGACCTGATCGTGGCAGGCAACTTCGTAGAGGTGTTCCTCGCGAGAGAGGGTCACAGCGGTCCCGTGGGGATCAACTACCTCGAGAAGATCCAGACCCCTCACCTGCCGGCCATCTACGGAGCGATGCTCGCCGGCGTGGACTACGTGTTGATGGGTGCAGGGATCCCGATGGCGATCCCCGGCATACTGGATCGGCTGAGCGAAGGCGTCCCCGTCGAATACCGTCTCGATGTCAAGGGGGCGGAGCGTGGCGAGGTGTTCGCAACAACGTTCGATCCCTCCGACTTCAGCGGCGCAAGCCTTCCTCCGGCCCCCAGGTCGAAGTTCCTCGCCATCGTGTCCTCGCACATCCTTGGAACGGCCATGGTTCGCAAGGCCAGTGGCCGCGTCGATGGGTTCGTGATCGAGGGACCCACCGCCGGCGGGCACAACGCACCGCCCAGGGGCAAGGTCAAGATCAGCGACGCCGGCGAACCGATCTACGGAGATCGAGACGTCCCCGACCTCGACGTGTTCCGTGAGCTTGGCCTCCCGTTCTGGCTGGCCGGCGGATACGGGGAACCCGAGCAGATAGCGGAAGCGCTCAAACTCGGTGCGGCAGGCGTGCAGGTGGGAACGGCCTTCGCCTTCTGCGAGGAATCGGGTTTCACGGCGGAGACGAAGCGACAGGTTCTCGCCTTGAGCAAGGCGGGGAAGGCGAAGATCTTCACGGATCCCGTGGCGTCACCAACCGGCTTCCCATTCAAAGTGGTCGAACTCGAAGGAAGCCTGTCGGATGAGACCATCTACGAGAAACGCTCCCGGATCTGCGACCTGGGCTATCTCCGGACCGCGTACCGTCGAGATGACGGGACGGTGGGGTGGAGGTGTCCATCGGAGCCTGTGGACGACTATCTCCGGAAGGGCGGGTCGGAGGCCGATACGGTCGGCAGGAAGTGCCTCTGTAACTCGTTGATCGCCAACATCGGGCTTCCCCAGATTCAACGGAATGGTGATGTTGAGGGTGAACTGATCACCTCCGGTGACGACATCGCCAACGTGGCCCGTTTCGTTCCGGATGGCGCCGACAGCTACCGGGCGATCGACGTGAT
>JAMBLK010000269.1 GCA_023336855.1 Actinomycetes bacterium | reverse complement strand
AGGACACGATCCTGGGCGAAGGCCTCGAACACCACTACGGCCTTGTATATGGCGACGTATCTGGAGAGCTGAGAGCCGTTGCAACGCTACTCGCGCTCCCTGTGGTGGAACTGTGACGGCGATGGCGGCGGGCACGGTGGTGCGGTACGGCATCATCGGTACCGGGATGATGGGCATTGAACACATCGAGAACATCAATGCACTCGAGGGTGCCACTGTCACTGCGATCTCAGATCCAGACGCTGGCTCGCGGGCACTCGGCCAGAAGGTTGCGCGGCTCGACGACGATGCCGTTTTCGTTGACCACCGCGACCTCCTCGCGTCGGGTGTCGTTGATGCGGTTGTGCTCTCGTCTCCCAACTTCACGCACGCTGAGATCCTGGCAGACATCATCGAGTCTGACCTGCACTTCCTGGCAGAGAAACCTCTGTGCACGACCATTGAAGATGCTGTTGCGGTGGTCGAGCATGCCCGAGGACACGGCGCGGTCGGGTGGATGGGTCTCGAATACCGATACAAGCCACCGATCGCCAAACTCGTTGCTGAAGTCCATGCTGGCGTCGTTGGAGATGTGAAGATGGTCGCGATCCGCGAGCATCGATTCCCGTTCCTCCCGAAGGTCGGGGACTGGAACCGTTTCAAGAGCAACACAGGTGGAACACTTGTCGAGAAATGCTGCCACTTCTTCGACCTGATGACCCTCATCATCGGATCAGACCCGGTACGTGTATACGCCTCGGGTTCCCAGGCCGTCAACCATCTCGACGAACGCTACGACGAGGGGGCCCCCGACATCCTGGACAACGCCTTCGTGATCGTTGACTACGCCAATGGTGCCCGGGCGTCGCTCGATCTGTGCATGTTCGCTGAGGGTTCAAGGAACGAGCAGGAGGTCTCGGTTGTCGGGGACGCGGCGAAAATGGAGGCGTTCGTACCCGAGAACCTGGTTCGGTACTCGTACCGTGACGCCAGACCGCTCGAAGAGGTGACGGTCACGGACGACAGGATCACCTATCCGGGCCTCCATGAGGGGGCGTCCTATCTGGAGCACCTCGACTTCCTCGATGCGATTCGTAACGGGACACCGCCGAAGGTCACCCTTGAAGATGGGTTGATGTCCGTTGCGGTCGGGATCGCCGCTCATCGCTCGATCGATGAGGGCAGGCCGCTGTACCTGTCAGAGGTTCTCGGGTAACATCATCCCTATGAGGCGAATGGTGATCCTCGCAGCCAGTTTCGTGGTCCTTGTGGTCGCATGTACATCGTCCTCCGGGGACACGACCACCACCGCCGGGTTGCAACCACAGGCAACCACAACGGCGCCCGTAGTCTCAACGACGGTGGCTCCCGTGACCACAACAACCGAAGCACCGGATGGCTTCGGCGGCGGCGTAACGATCGGTGTCGACTTTCCGAGCGAGACGTTGAACCCGTTCTCACCAGACGCGTTCGGTATTCACATGTACGGAAACCTCGTGTGGGCAACCGTCTACGACATCGATCCAGACACCTGGGACCGGATCCCTGACGTCATAGAAGCGATGCCATCGAAGTCAGACGGGATCACCGTAAACGATGATGGCACCATGACCGTGATGTACAAGATTGTCGATCAGGCCATGTGGAGCGATGGCGAACCGATCACCGGAGCCGACCTCGCCCTCACCGCGGAAGCAATGCGGGACATGGCGGTTGCCGGTGAAGGCGGCGTCGATCCGGTGATGGCAACAGTGATCGGCACAGAAGCTGACAGCAAGTCGGCATCGATCACGTTCTCGGAACCGACGCTCGCCTTCGAGGATGCCCTGTGGATCATTCTCCCTTCCCATGCGCTCGAAGGTGTGGATCTTGTCGACGGAACTGATGGCACTGAGTGGCCCTCCGGCGGTCCCTTCGTTCTCGAAGGAGAGGCGAACTTCGACGAGCTGCGATTCGTGCGCAACGAGAACTACTGGAAGAGCGTCGACGGACGGGCTCTTCCGTACCTCGATGCGGTGACGATCCTTGCGACCACGGAGCCTGGTTCCCAAGGAGATGAACCGGTGTCTCCCATCGGCGCGTTCGTCGCCCACGTGGTCGATGTCGCTCCTATCCCGCCCGTGCCCCTCGAATATGACCATATCGAAAGTGCTGTGACCGAAGGCGCCGAGTTCCACTACGTCCCAACACCGATCATCGAACACCTCACGTTCAACTTCTCCGACGCTCGTTTCGAGACGAACCCGGATTCTGTGAACGAGTTCATCGACTTCCGCAGAGCCCTTGCCGCGTCGATCAACCGGCCCCAGATACTGGACGAGACGGGCGTGGCATGGTTCCCGGAGACGCCGGGGATGCTGATACCCGTAGGTGAGTCCGTATGGTCCGTCTACGAGGTAGGCATCGCCCAGATCCCTGAGTTGCCCGAAGGCGCGACATCGACACTCGGGACAACATGCGAGGGTGACTCCCGGTACCGGATCAAGGACGCCCTCGAACCGGCGTTCACGGCAGCGGGGGTCATGTACGAGCCGGAGTGCCTTGACTCGTCTGTCTTCTTTGGCGAGACCATCGTCGAAGGTACCTACGACATCGGCATGTGGGCGTGGGTATCTGACGGTGGATACGCAAGCCAGTTGCGGGTGCTCGAGTTGTTCGACCCACGGTCCGTCCCTCCAGAAGAAGGTTTCTTCGATGGTGGTAACTATGGCCGGTGGGGATCGGGTGGAACCGCCAACAACTCCACCGTCCGATTCTCTGAGATCGTCGACGAGGCGAAGGCGACACTTGATCCTGTCGCGTTCTTCGACCTGGTCCGCGAAGCCGAGGCGATCCTCGCCACGGAACTCCCCATCATCCCGTTGTCTTCCCGGGGCAGCGGTCTCGCCATCTGGCCCGACGCTGTCACCGGCGTCACCGCTAACGGTTCCCGCTCCACCTTCACCTGGAACATCGAACTCTGGCAACGCCCCGGCAAGTAACGCCCTGAACCCAGGGTTCGCAGCGTCCCATATGGCGCTCCCAGCCCGCGGAACGAGTGACGCCGCGTACCCAGGGTT
>JAMBLK010000268.1 GCA_023336855.1 Actinomycetes bacterium | reverse complement strand
CAGTGAGATCGATCTCACCGCCGAGTCCAAGGCCCGGGCTAGGTGTGTTCGGGTTGCGGATAACGAGGCCCGCCGACGGTCCGGCGGTTGCCAGATCGAGGACCGCACCCCGGAGATCCTCCAGTGATCCCGCCGAGATCGCGATCGGGAGCCCCGAGTGTTCCTCGATGTGATCGGCGGCGAAGACGTCTCCACCACGAACGAAGGCTGTCTCGTAGATGTAGCCATTCGCGCCGACGCCGCTGATTCGCAACGCAAGGTGGAGGTCCTCAATGCCCTCCGATTCGCGCAGTTCGAGAACCTTCGCTAGCGCTTCTTCGGTGATTTCGATGACGGGTGTTTCGGTGTCTGCCATAGGCGAGCGATGCTACCGGCGGGTTCCGGTCTAGCGGTACAGGTCTTCGATCTCGCCGGCGAAATGGTCGGCGACCACCCTGCGATCGATGTCCCCGGACTCCGACCTCTCCCCCATCTCGATCGACAAGGACCGGGACAGCAGCCCGATCCGCCGGATCTGTTCGGCTCTCGCAAACTGCTGGTTCACTGACTTCACAACCGACTGGACATGCTCAAGCGCTGCGTCCCGGTCGTCTCCGAACTCCTCTGCCACCGTGACGAGCACGCCGAGTTGGTCGTAGCCGTCTCCGACCACGACCGCGTCGACGATCGCCGGGTCGTCCAGCAACAGCACTTCAAGCGCCCGGGGGCACACGTTCTTGCCGCCCGTCGTAATCACGATGTCTTTCTTCCGACCGCTGATCGTGAGCTGGTTGTCCGTCCCCATCGTCCCGAGGTCACCCGAGTGGAGCCAGCCGTCGCGAAGAGCATGGCGGGTCGCTTCTTCATCATCGAGATAGCCGGAGAAGACGCTCCGGCCCCGGATCAGGACCTCGCCATCGTCGGCAAGCGAGGTCTCGACCCCTGGCATCGGGTACCCGACGGTGCCATAGCGATCGGCACCGTCTCTCGTAACGGACGACGGTCCGGTCGCCTCAGAGAGTCCGTACACCTGACGGATCGGGATATCGAGTCCTGCCAGATAGGCGAGACTCTCGGGGTCGGCCGATGCCGCCCCGCTGTAAACGGCTTTGGTGCGCGAGAAGCCCATGGCGGTCTTCGCCCGATCTGTGAACAGCCGACGCGCGATGGCGGTCTCTGCCCGACGGAACAGACCGGGCGTCCGACCTTCGTTCCGTGTCGCGAGATTGCGTCGCACTGCGGACATCGACCAGTCCGCGATCTTCCGCTTGCAGCCGTCGAGTCCATCGATCTGCTTGCGGACCGCTCGCTCGAATCCGGACCACACCAACGGCACGCCGAAGAAGATCGTCGGCTGGATCTCGGGAAGATCAACTCGAACCCGTCCGAGGGACTGAGCGAACGCGACGCTGTAACCGACCTGGGCCGGAGCAAGGATCGTGAAGATCTGTTCCGCGATGTGGCTGAGCGGCAGATAAGAAAGGACACTATCGGAGAGGTTGGCGCCCGATACCTCGATCGACGACTGCGACGTGAAGAACAGGTTGTCGTGCGTGAGCACGACGCCAACCGTGTTGCCGTGGCCGGCGGCCGTGAAGATGATGGTCCCGGGGTCCTCAGGGCGGAGCGCGGCGAGTCGCTCATCCACGGCCCCGGCGTCACCTCCTTCGGCTCGTTCGAGGAACGAGGTCCAGGAGATCGCGTCTCCAGGCGAGTCATCGACGCCGACGATCAACTCGAGAGACGGATGCGCTGCTGCGTTGATCTTCTCGATGTGGGCGGCCGTCTCGGCGAGGACGATCCGCGGGTTGGATCGTTCGAGCATGTCCGCGATCTCTTCTGCAGAACTCGAGAAGTAGATCCCAACGGGAACCGCTCCAACCACCATTGCAGCGACGTCGAAGATCACCCACTCCGGCGTGTTGTAGGAGAGGATCGCAACCCGGTCTCCGGCCTCGATGCCGGAGGCGATCATCGCCTGTGCAGCCTGTCGGACCGATGCGCCGTAGTTGCCCCACGTCGCCGTTTGCCAGGAACCATCGACGCGACGCACCAGCGCCGGTTCGTCACGTAATCGCTGCGCATTCGCGAGCACCAGATGCGGGATCGTTTCCACTCTTCCTCCAGGATTCAGGACTGCGGCCGCCACATGTGCACAATGGAGGTATGGAAGAACTCCGCGGCGACGACCGATCTTCGGGCGTCATTCTACATCCCACCTCACTGCCCGGACCGTATGGGATCGGCGATCTCGGCGGTGAGGCGTATCGTTGGGTCGACCTGCTCTCCGAGAGCGGAACGTCGATGTGGCAGATTCTCCCGGTGGGTCCCACCGGCTATGGAGACTCGCCGTACCAGTGCTTCTCCGCTTTCGCCGGAAACGTCAATCTCGTCTCCCCCGAGCTCCTCGCGAACGATGGACTCATCGACCTTCCGACGTCTCCCGGGTTCCCGGATGACCGTGTCGACTACGGAGCGGTGATTCCGTGGAAAAGGGAGATACTGGCGAATGCCTTCACAGGCTTCGAGGCCGGACTCGGTTGCCCGACGCTGCGTTCCGATTTCGAGCGGTTCTGCGACGAACAGAATTGGCTCGACGACTACGCGTTGTTCATGGCCATCAAGACCGAGCATGGCGGCGGGAGCTGGCAGGACTGGCCAGAGGAGTTCCGACTTCGTGAGACCGGGACCATCGAAACGTTCCGACGGCGGCACGCCAACACGATTTCCCGGATCCGGTTCTCGCAATTCCTGTTCTTCCGTCAGTGGAGTTCCTTGCACCGCCATGCGACGGACAGCGGTGTACGGATCATCGGTGATGTCCCGATCTTCGTGGCCGGCGACTCCGCCGACGTTTGGGCTTCGCCCGAACGTTTCCGTCTCGACTCCAAGCGGCGACCCACCGTGGTGGCCGGTGTTCCACCCGACTACTTCTCGGCCACCGGGCAGTTGTGGGGGAATCCTCTCTACGACTGGAACCACCACGCCGAGACCAGATTCGCCTGGTGGGCCGATCGGCTCCGTTCCACGTTCGAGATCGCGGACATCGCCCGTATCGATCATTTCAGAGCGTTCGCCGACTACTGGGAGATCCCCGCGGAAGCCGACACCGCGATCGATGGCGTGTGGCGGGATGGTCCGGGGATGGCGTTCTTCGATGCCGTCCGGGAACGCCTCGGTGCGCTGCCGATCATCGCAGAGGATCTCGGGGACCTGTCCGACAAGGTACCGGAGTTACTGGCCCGTACAGGCTTCCCCGGTATGAGGGTGCTGACCTTCGCATTCTCGACCGACGAGAGCGATTCGTTCCTCCCCCACAATTACCCGATAGAAACCGTTGCCTACACGGGCACGCATGACAACGACACGACACTCGGCTGGTGGAGAACTGCTCCTGAGAGCCAACGAGCGTTCGCGGCCCACTACCTCTCAATCGATCCCGCGGACCCGGTCGGCGGTTTCCTCGAAGGCCTCTGGGCATCACGCGCCATGTTCGCACTCGCGCCGCTGCAGGATCTCCTGCGGCTCGGATCTGCCGCCCGGATGAACATCCCGGGAACCACCGACGCGAACTGGCGGTGGCGCTTGCTCTCGAGCCAGATCGCCGATGACGGAGTCTCGGATCAGCTTCAGAACTTGAACGAGCGTTATGGACGGGCGTCCGGGAGCCAGGTCTCGTGAAGATGCATCCATCGGAGCCCATTCGGAGCTGAGCGATCGTTCTTCATCACTGCCGACGAGATCCGGCCGGTGACGTCGCCTCCGATTGTTTGCCACTCCTCGTACGTCCCAATCGGAGCAGTCGGATGAACCCAAACGTTTCGGATCTCGATCAGCATGGAGCGGCGCCCGAACGCGCTCTCGATCGCGGAACGGATCTCGCCGACACTCTGCAGACGACCATCGGGACCGATCATGTGAAACGAGTCGTCGAGAACGTCGAGCCAACTCAACTCGGCACGCTCCGCAGTTCCGGCGAACCAACGCTCGAAGAACGAGTGAAGCTCCCGCACCTCGGTCTCGAACGATGCTCGTGCGATCACTTCAATTCGACAAGCTGATTCGTCCTGAGATCAAGGACGCGTTCAACCGGGCTTCCCCCATCCGCGATCCACCGTGCAAGTGTCTCCCCCGGAGTCCGGACAACCCACCAGGCAACGTCCTGACTCCCCGACTCTCGAAACGCAGTCCACGCCTTCCGGCCGGCATCGATGGCCACAACCTCGGCTGTGTACACGCCGAGAATTCGCTCCTGCGTTCCCTGGAAGACCCCACCTTCTCGAAACGCCGGTTCGACGAATTCGACGAGTTCGTACTCGCTCATCACGTTCCTCCTCTGCCCCACATCCATCGTATCGCATCGCGAGGGTCCTGCGGCGTAGAATCGGCGCATGGAACTCGAGCCCCGCTTCAGCCAAGACGAGATCGCCACCGCCGTTGAGCGGGTGGCCGGTGAGATCTCCGCCGACTAT
>JAMBLK010000267.1 GCA_023336855.1 Actinomycetes bacterium | reverse complement strand
CTCTCCACATCGGTCGTGCGAGACGACGGCGTCGTTGTCGTCGACGGAGAGGCGCTTTGCTACACGATGCCTATCCACACTGCGTCCTGATTCGGCCGCACACCCGCGCCGATCGAACCCTTTCTCCTGACAAGCGATTCGTTGAGGGCCTACATCCGAAGCTCGGCTGCCCTCGCGTGAGCCTCGAGACCCTCCAGGCGAGCGAGGCTGGCCGCGTCTTCGGCGGTCGCCGCCGGGTCCGTGAGCGCCAACCACGTTGGTGCCTTGAGGAACGTCGTTACCGAGAGACCGGATTGGTATCGAGCACCGCCGTCGGTCGGGAGCACGTGATTCGGCCCAGCGCCATAGTCGGCGAACACCTCGGCACTGTCAGATCCAACGAAGAGCGATCCGTATGACGAGAAGCGAGCAGCCATCGCGACGGAATCGTCCATGTGAAGCGCCAAATGCTCCGGAGCTATGCGATTACAGAGTTCAACTGCCTCCTCCCTGCTCGCGACCACGATCACAGATCCGGCATCGAGAGCGGACTTTGCGACTCCAGCAGTCGGCAGCGTCGCGAGTTGATCGTCGAGCATCAGCTCCACGTCTTCAACCAGGGAGGGTGTGTCGGTGACCAGGATCGGCAGAGCATCGGGATCGTGCTCTGCCTGTGCCAGGAGATCGGCCGCGACCAGGCGGGGGTCGGCGGTTCCGTCGGCGACGACGACGATCTCGCTCGGGCCGGCCAATCCGTCGATGCCGATTTCTCCGTAGAGGTGCTTCTTGGCAGCCGTGACCCAGCGGTTCCCCGGCCCCACAACGACGTCGCTCGGCGGTGAGAACGTTCCAAACGTCAAGGCTGCGATCGCCTGAGCCCCACCGATGGCCAGCAATCCGTCGGCGCCGGCGACTGCAGCGGCGGCGAGGGTTACGAGGGTTGGACGAGGCGATGCAACCCACACCTCGTCGACGCCGGCGACCCGTGCAGGGATCACCGTCATCAGCACCGACGACGGCAACGGGTAACGACCGCCCGGGGCGTATGCGCCCGTGGTGTCGACCGGTAACCATCGATGTCCGGCTCGGCCTCCGTCGACCGTCGTATTCAGATCGAGCAGGCAGGAGCGCTGCTCACGGGCGAAGGCTTCGATTCTCCCGGCAACGCGTTCGAGCAGTTCCCGGATCGATGAATCGACTCTGTCGAGTGCGGTATTGAGGTGGCGTTGATCCCGGACGATCGGGTCGGCGGGAGAGAGATCCCCGAAACGTTCGCTGTACTCGCGAACGGCCGCTTCGCCGCGCGATCGGACATCCTCGACGATCACGGCCGCTCCGTGGAGTGTCGCCGCGTCGACCGGGGAGCGGCGATCCCTGAGCATCTCGTCCGCCTTGATGCGCTGGAGCCTGGTCATGCGCCGTACCTCCGTTTGCTCTCCATCGGCCGCCGTTCCACCTTGAGGGCTCGCCGATCGAGTTCTCGTTCGATGTCTTCGAGGGCAACGCCTGTCGCCACGGCCTTGACGAGTGCGAAGTAGATCACGTCGGCGGTCTCGTGCACGACATCCCCGTGAGAGGACGCGACGGCCAGTTCGTCGGCCTCTTCGCGGAGCTTCGCTCCAAGCAGATCGGCATCGGCCAGCAACCGGACGGTGTTCGATCCCGGTTCCGGTTCGCCGGCCAGCCGTGTGAGCCGCCGGGAGAGCCGACCGATGCCGCTGTCATCGCCCCAGCAGGAGCGGGTCCCCAGGTGGCAGAAGCCGTCGCCATGCTGTCGAACTGTGAAACGCAGTGCGTCACGATCGCAATCGACGGCAATTCCAAGCAGATCCTGCGTCGCACCCGAAGTCGCTCCCTTCTCCCATAGACCCCGTTTCCGGCTCTGGTAGATGCCTTGCTGCCGTTCGACGGCCTGTTCGAGACTCTCGGCGCTCGACCAGGTGAGTCCGAGGGCAGCACCAGACTCATCGGCCACGATCGTCGGCCACAGCCCGTCGGGTCGCTCCGAGATGAGGGGCGCAGCGATCGCCTCGGCGAGGCTGAGTTCGCCCGAGTAGAGGGCCATCCCCACCTGACCATCCGCCCCGAGACGATCGATCATCGCGATCTCCTCTGCGGTCGTGATCCCCCCGGCGATGGTGACGCGCGCCTCTCCAGCAGCCGCGATCACGTCGCGCGCACGATCGAGATCGGTACCGCCCATCCGGCCTTCGAGTTCCACGAACGTCACGAGGAACCCTCCAACGAGTCCCTTCAACTCGGCGATCCGATCGAGCACGGAGTCTGCGGTGTCCGTGCGCCACCCGTGCGTGACCACCCGCCCATCGCGGGAGTCGAGCGCAACGATCACTCGCTCGGCAGGCAGTTGGGAGAGCATCTCGGGTGTGGCTGCCGTCCCGATGATCACCTTCGACGCCCCGGCATCGAGCCACGCGAGGGCTGTCTCGGCGTCACGAATGCCGCCTCCCACCCGCATCGGCGTCCGCCGACACAGGTCCCGGATGATGGCATCGTTGGAACCTTCGCCACGGGCGGCGTCGATGTCGATCACGGCGATCTCGCCGGCGATACTGAATCGATCCAGGATCGGAATCGGGTCACCAGCATCGATTGCTTCTGCTTCACCGCCGATGAGTTGGACGGCGCGACCTCGAACCAGGTCAATGGACGGGATGATCATGGCCGTACCTCCGTCCCGTTCGCGAGGAGCTGCCTCTTCAACGTGTCGACGGTGGTGACCCCGTCGTGCAGGATCGAAGCAATGAGCACCGCCGTTGCCCCGGAAGAGAGCGCCTCCTCGAGGTGGTCTACGTTGTCGGCCCCGCCGGAGGCGATGACCGGGATGTCAACCGTCGCGGTGATCGCCTCAATGAGTTCGAGGTCGTAGCCGGACCGTGTTCCGTCCCGATCCCAACTCGTGAGCAGGATCTCGCCTGCACCGCGATCGGCAGCGGACCGAATCCATTGCTCGGTGTCTCGGCCCGTGCGGGTCCGACCCCCGTCGACGACGACTTCCCAACTGCCGCTTTCCCGGCGCGCTGCATCGACGGCCAGGACCGTGCACTGTGACCCGAAGCGATCGGCGAGTTCGTCGATGAGTTCCGGTCTCTGT
>JAMBLK010000266.1 GCA_023336855.1 Actinomycetes bacterium | reverse complement strand
GCGTTTGTTCAAGACGCTTACGTCGACGCGATCGACGAAGTCGCCGAAGTCCTCGAACGGGCCGTTGTCATCCCGCTCCACAACGATCAGGCCGACAACCGCTTCACCGACGTTTCGGATGGCGGAGAGACCAAACGAGATCGATCCATCCACGCCGACGAAGTCCGACTCTGAGACGTTGACGTCGGGAACGTGCACCGGGATGCCGGCGATCCGGCACTCGTGGAGGTAGATGGCGGTCTTGTCCTTGTCGCGCTTCACCGCGGTCAAGAGAGCCGCCATGTACTCGGCCGGGTAGTGGACCTTCAGCCACGCCGTCTGATAGGCAACGAGTGCGTAGGCGGCAGAGTGGGACTTGTTGAAACCGTACCCGGCGAAATGCTTGATGAAGCCGAAGAGCTCCCTACCGAGCTCCTCGGGGTGACCCCGCTGGACACATCCGGCAACGAACTTCTCCTCTTGCTGCTTCATCACCGCAGGGATCTTCTTCCCCATCGCCTTTCGAAGCGCATCTGCCTCGACCATCGAGAAGCCGGCCATCGTTTGAGCGGTCTGCATGACCTGCTCCTGGAACACCATGATTCCGAAGCTGTCCGAAAGGACGCTTTCGAGGTCGGGGTGGAGGTACTCGATCGGCTTCTTGCCGTTCTTACGATCGGCGTACTCGAGATGCATCTTTGCGCCGAGCGGTCCGGGTCGATACAGGGCGTTCAGCGCTACGAGGTGGTCGAACACTTCCGGCTTGAGGTTCCTCATGAGGGCCCGCATGGGTCCTCCCTCGAACTGGAACACGCCCATCGAGTCACCGCGCTGGAACATGTCGAAGACGAGCGGATCGTCGAGAGGTATGGCGTCGATGTCCGGCCGGGTGCCGGTGTTCCTCTCGATCAGCTCGAGGGCCCGTTCGATCGTCGTCAGGTTACGCAGACCGAGGAAGTCCATCTTGAGGAGTCCGAGTGCTTCGACGCCGTGCATCTCGTACTGGGTCACAACCTCGGCGTCCGCGCCTTTTCGTTGGACCGGGACAACATCCGTGAGCGGCACCGGGGAGATCACAACCGCAGCAGCATGGATCGAGTCCTGTCTCCGCAACCCCTCCAATCCGCGTGCCGTTTCGATCACTTCCCGCGTGATCGCGTCGGACTCGTAGAGCTCTCGCAAACCCGCCGCCGCCGTGAAGTGGTCCCGTTCGGCCTGGTCTCCCTCGCGCCCGGGATCTTCGAGACACTGTCCGAGGGTGGCGTCCTTGCCGAGGATCGACGGCGGCATGAGCTTCGCCGCCCGGTCACCTACTCCGTAGGGGTGGCCGAGGACCCTGGCGGCGTCGCGAATCGCTTGTTTCCCCTTGATCGTGGAGAACGTGATGATCTGCGCCACGTGATCCGAACCGTACCGTTCGGCGCAGTACTGGATCATCTCGCCGCGATATCGCTCGTCGAAGTCCATGTCGATGTCCGGCATTTCTTTGCGACCCGGATTGAGGAATCGTTCGAAGATCAGCCCGTATGCGATCGGATCGAGTCCTGTGATCTCCAGGCAGTAGGCAACGATCGAACCCGCGGCGCTTCCACGACCCGGACCGGTACGGATCCCACGCTCCCTTGCGTGACGGATCAGATCCCACACGATCAGGAAATACGCAGAGAACCCCATCTCTGCGATGACCCGAAGCTCATAGTCGATCCGCTCCGCGACTTCGGCATCGAGCTCGCCGTACCGCCGCCGCGCCCCCTCCATGACGAGGTCTCGCAGAAAGCCGGTCTCGTCCGTGCCTTCCGGGACCGGGAACTGTGGCAGGAGGATCTTGCCGAACTCGAGTTTCACGTCGACCCGGTCTGCGATCAGAAGACTGTTGTCCGTTGCGCCCGGGTACCGCTCGGATGGGAACCTCTCGCGCATCTCTTTCGCCGTCTTGATGTAGAACTCGTTCGAGCCGAACCTGAATCGATCCTCGTCGCTCTTGTTCGCACCCGTCTGGATGCAGAGGAGCACATCATGAGCCTCGGACTCGTAGGCGTATGTGTAGTGGCTGTCGTTGGAGGCGAGGAGCGGTGCCCCGATGTCCCTGGAGATCTGCAGAAGATCGTCCATGATCCGTTGCTGCCCCGGGATCCCGTGATCTTGGACTTCGATGAACCAGTTGTCCTTGCCGAAGATGTCCTGATACATGGCTGCGGCTTCCACGGCAGCGTCGTAGTCACGGATCTGGCCGACGTTGCCTTCCTCACCCGATCCATCGGGTGCCAGCAGCTGCGGCACATGGCCGCCGAGGCAACCCGAGGCCGCGATGATCCCCTCGCTGTGTTCGGCGAGCAGTTCACGGTCCATGCGCGGCTTGTAGTAGAAGCCTTCGAGGTAGGCGCGCGACGCCAGTTTCATGAGGTTGCGGTAGCCGGTTTCGTTCTCTGCAAGCAACGTCAAGTGATAGCGCTTGTCCTCGCGACGAGGCAGCCGGTCGAATCGTGATCCCGGCGTCATGTACGCCTCGATACCCAGAACCGGCTTGATGCCAACGTCCGTCGCCGCTTTGTAGAAGTCGATGACGCCGTAGAGCACGCCGTGATCCGTGATGGCGATAGCCGGCTGATCGTCGGCAGCCGCCGCACGAACCATGTCTTTCACCCGCGCCGCACCGTCGAGCATCGAGAACTCGGAGTGGACATGGAGATGGGCGAATCCGTCGCGCGGCAACGGGACTCCTCGGTAGCGAACTACAGGTATGTAAGCACGACCCGCGACACCATGCGATACCGGCCCGCGGTGGCCCTCGACCTGGCCTATCCTCGATGAACAACCCGATTTCCAAGGAGCATCATGCGTATCGGCATCCTCACCGGCGGTGGAGACGTTCCCGGCCTGAACCCATCGATCAAGGCCGTCGTCGAGCGAGTCGCCGATGGCGGTCATTCGGTCGTTGGTATCCGACGTGGCTGGGGTGGGCTCCTCAATGCGAACCTGGCCGACCCGGCTTCCATGGAGGAGCACTTCGTCGATCTCACTCCCAGCTCCGTCCGGACGGTCGACCGAACCGG
>JAMBLK010000265.1 GCA_023336855.1 Actinomycetes bacterium | reverse complement strand
GGTAACTCGACCCTGTGATGAGCAGCCACCTGCTACGGATGACGTCAACCGTCGAGCCCCGGAAGTGAACAGTCCACTCGATGACATCGAAAGCGGGTTCCTTCTTGAACAACCCGTACGCCCAGTCGATGACCCGATCGCCTATACGCCCTATGCGCCTCGCGCTGGCCTCACTCCAGAGAATCGCAGCGAAGAGAGCGACCATGGCTCCAATCGCAACCAGGCCGACGGCGGCGAGCAGATACGCCGTTCCTGTGCCCTGCCCAATAGCGATGAGGGCAACGACACCGAGTACCGGGAGACTCAGAGTCACGAACGTATTCCATGTGCTGGTGATCCCGATCGTCGCCGACGTCACCGCTGCCCCATATCCGTACGAACCGAGCATCGAATACTGGACGGCAAGCCCGAATGCCCCTCCGGCAGGAATCACGTTGCTGATCAAGAAGGACGTCTGACGGACGACGAATCCGGGCCCGTACTTCAGACCCGGAAGCGACGCCTGATACGGCCAGACGTACACGATGATCAGGATGACGGTCGCAACCAGGAGAAACACCAACGAGATCGTCGACATCTCCTGGATCGCGTCCCACGCTTCTCCGTAGTCGGCGAACTGCGGGAACACGACCCCAAACACGAAGACGAGCGTGACCACCGTGATGATGCCGGCGATGATCTGCTTCTTCTTGTCGGTCTTTTGAGGTACCGGAGAGTCCGGGGAGTTGCTGGCCATAGTCGGGAGTCTACGGACTACGGCCTACGGAAGATCAAGCAGCCTTCGCCTGCTTCGCCCGGTAGTAGAGGAACGTTCCGATGCCGATGATCACCTGCGGGAAGTAGGTGAGTGCACGCCACACCATCACAGCCGCGAGTGCGTCGTTGTTGGCGGCTCCGAACCCAACGAGGATGGCGGTCATGGCCGCGTCGGCTGTGCCCAATCCACCGGGGGGTAACGGGATGAAGGTCGTGAGCCTGCCGAAGGCGAAGGCTGCAAAGGCCTCGAGGAAGGTAACCGGTGCGTTCGAACCACCTTGAATGGCGAAGATTGCAGCCCAAAGGATGAGGAACTGCATGAACTGCTGGAGGTAACTCGTCGCCGTGATCTTCAGCCAGTCATTGCTGATGACGCCGACCGTCGATTCGCGGAAGTGGACAACTTCGGCGACGACATCGAAGGTGGGCTCCTTCTTGAACAACCCGTACGCCCAGTCGACGATATTCTCGCCCCACTGCCCGACCTTCCGCGCGGTGTCCTCGCTGCGCAGGATCGCTGCGAAGATCCATACGGCAAAGCCGATGACCACGAGTCCAACCGCTGCGATAGCGAAGGCGGCACCTTGCCCCTGGCCGATCACTACCAGCCCAAGCGATGCGAAGATCGGGAGGCTGAGTGTGACGAACGTGTTCCAGATGCTCGTGATTCCGATGCCGGCGGTCGCCTCCGCGGCTCCAACGCTGTAGAACCCGAGCATCGAATACTGGACCGCAAGACCGAACGCGCCACCCATCGGCACGACGTTGCTGATCATGAACGACGTCTGCCGGACCACGAAAGCCGGTCGGTACTTCAGGCCGGGGATCGCCGCCTGATAAGGCCAGACATAGACGACGATGTTGACGATCGTCATCACGACAAGAATCCCGAGAGCAAACGCAGACATACCCTGGATCGCAGTCCAGGCTTGTCC
Source organism: Actinomycetes bacterium (assembly GCA_023336855.1). Classification (GTDB taxonomy): domain Bacteria; phylum Actinomycetota; class Acidimicrobiia; order Spongiisociales; family UBA5794; genus JAHEEL01. Next base: position 6,497 of record JAMBLK010000265.1, on the reverse strand, counting down.
ATAGTCGCCGAATTGCGGCAGCAGGATCCCGAAGACGAGAATCAGCACGAGCAACGTGACGATGCCCCCGATGATCGTCTTCTTCTTGTCGCTCTTCTTCGGTGCCGGTACGGCCGCTGTGGGATCAGTCGTCATGTGAGGGAGTGTACGAACAAGTAGATCAGTAGATCAGGAAGCCGCCAGTTGCCAGCTACGAGCCACCAGCAAGGCCCGGTGTCCGAATACTGAATACCGAGTACCGGATACTGAATACCGCCACTACCGACTACGGACTCCCAACTTCGATCCCCGACATCTTCTCGAGCGCCTTCACCAACGCGTGGTTGCCTTCGCCGCCGAGGCCTTCGTTCTGGAGGGCCCGGTACATCTGGAAGACGAGTGCCGTTCCCGGGATCGGCGACCCGACGGAGTCCGCAGCCTCGAGCGCCAGGCGCAGGTCCTTCTGCTGGAGATCGATCGTGAACCCGGGCCGCCAGTCTCGTTCGATCATCTGGGGACCGCGATTCGCCAGCATCCACGAACCGGCGGCACCGCCTTTGACGGCATCGAGAGTGGCTTCGAGATCGAGACCTGATGCTTGGGCGAAGAGCAGCGCCTCGGAGACGGCGAGTTGGGATCCGACGACGAGGATCTGGTTGACGATCTTGACCTGCTGCCCGGAACCGACGGGCCCGACGTGGGTGATCGTTGTCCCGAACGCTTCCATGTACGGGCGGGCACGTTCAACGGCCGCTTCACTCCCCCCGACCATGATGGAGAGCGTCCCTTTCGCCGCACCCTCGGACCCGCCGCTCACCGGGGCATCGATCCAGCTTCCTCCAAGGCCCGCTACCTCTTCGGCGAACCCGACCGTTGCGCCGGGGCTGATCGTCGAGTGGTCGATTACGAGTGAACCCACGGACACACCCCCGAGCAGGCCGTCATCGGAGTGAAGGACCGCATCGACGTCCGGCGTATCGGAGACACAGATCATCACGATCGGACACAGACGACCGACCTCGGCCGGCGAAGTCGCCGCGACTGCGCCGGCCGCCACGAGGGGTTCCATACGAGACGCCGTTCGATTCCAAACGACGACGTCGTGGCCCTTCTCGATCAGGTTGGACGCCATCCCGGCACCCATGATTCCAAGTCCGACGAATCCGATCCGTTCCGACATGCTCGTTCCTTCCTCCGCTGATTCTGAGTCCCTGCTCGTGACGCTACCTCATCCGGACCGGCAGAAATGCCCGTCGAGAGAAACCCAACAGGCACAATGGTGGTCAGAAGACCGGCAGCACATTGAAACGTCAGATGATGAGGGAGAACACATGGACAACACCGACACCCAACACGTCGCTGAGAAGCCCTTCGCAGATCCTTCGCCGAAGTTCTACATCGCGATCGGTTGGCAGACGATCTGGAAGTTCATCGCAGCGGTTCTCGTCACGCTCCTGGCTCTCTGGGCCGCCGGCGAGATGTCCAACTTGCTGTCGATGCTCGCCATCTCCTTCTTCTTCAGCCTGGCGCTCCAACCGGCGGTCATGTGGCTCGTCGACCGGTATGAGTGGAAACGGGGAGCAGCCGTTGGCGCGATCTACCTCGCCGGTTTCGTCGCAACCGTTCTCATGGTCATCGTGCTCATCCCTGCCGTCGCCCAACTCGCCAGCGGCATCGGGGACAAGGGTGGAACGTGGCTTACCGACGCGAGTCTCTGGGTCGAGGACACGTTCAACGTCGAGATCTGGACGCCGGGTACCGGTGAAGAGATCGCGAAAAGCACGGAAGAAGCGCTCATCAACTGGGCAAAAGGGGCCGCCGGCAATCTGCTCGGAGTCGCTACAGCGGGTATCGGTCTCATCTTCAACTTGGCGACGATCGCCATGTTCACCTTCTACTTCACCGCCGATGCCCCGCGCCTCCAACGATCGATTCTGTCTCACATGAGTCCGGCGAACCAGCGGCGTGTCGGTTGGACGTGGGATGAGGCGATCCGGCAGACGGGCGGCTACTTCTACTCCCGGATGCTGCTAATGCTCATCAACAGCACCGGGTTCTTCTTCACGATGGTTCTCGTCGGCATGCCCGTCGGTTTCGCTCTTCCCCTTGCGGTGTTCGGCGGATTCGTCTCGGTGTTCATCCCCGCGATCGGAACGTACATCGGCGGAGCGATCCCCGTCCTCCTTACCTTGGCGATCCAGGGATTCACCGCTGGACTGATCGTGCTGGGTTATGTCCTTCTGTACCAACAGATCGAGAATTACTACCTGAGTCCGAAGATCAGTTCGAAGACGATGACGCTCAACGGCGCAGTCGCGTTCGGGGCAGCACTTGCTGGTGGCGCGATTGCCGGACCAATGGGAGCGTTCGTGGCTCTCCCCGTCGCCGCCTTGATCATCTCTCTCACGTCGAACTTCGCGAAGAGTTACGACGTCGTCTACAGCCACGAGGACTACAAGGCGAAGGCCGTGGACCAGGCGACGACCGAAGACCCGGAAGCCGACTGACCGAGGCGTCAGTTGGCGGGTTTCTCCCCGGCCCCGACGAGCGCACGTTGCGGTGCAACGGCTGCTTCCACAGGTCTGGCTCCCGTTGCGCCCCGTCTGCGCACCGCTTTCTCCGTCTCGATCACTGCCAGCACGACGAGGGCGAGCCCTATCGAGATGAGCCACTCGTAGCCGGTGAGCGATTGAGTCATCAGGAACCGCTGGAGGAGGCCCCACTCGGTTGCGATCAAGGTCAGCGCTGCGGGGATGGCGAGGATGCCAAGCGCCTTGAGGATCGGAGCCGTGAGTCCCGACCCCGGGTCCCGTCGGATCGAGAGACCGCTGAGGAGCGTGCCGATCGCCATGACCACGAACGCCATCGTCATCGAAGCGGTCGCCTCTGTAGCGCTCGGCGTGTCGGGACCGAGAACAAGCGGGACGAGCGTCATGACGAACAACGTACCTCCATACACAGCCCACCTAACCATCTCCGACCCGTTGGCCAGCACCTTCTTCGGGTCACGGGGAGGTCGATTCATCAAGCCTGGATCGACGCCCTCAAGGATGATCACGATCACCGGAACACCGGCGATCAGGAAGTTGAGCCACAGGACCATGATCGGCGTGAGCGCCACGCCGGACGCGATGTTGAAGATGCTCGCTGCAAGGAACAGCAGGACCAGCGAGAGGAGTTGAGACATCTGGTACCTCACATAGAGCGAGATCTTCTGATAGATGCTCCGGCCCAATTCGACGGCATGAACGAGCGTCCCGAAGTTGTCGTCGGTGAGGATCATCTTCGCGGCCTGCTTCGTGACCTCGCTTCCGCTCCCCATCGCAACACCGATGTCTGCCTGCTTCAGCGCGGCAGCGTCGTTCACGGCGTCGCCGGTCATGGCAACGACCTGGCCCTGGCTCTGCATGAGCTGCACGAGTCGGAGCTTGTCTTCCGGAGCGACCCGCCCGAAGACGTGGAGGCCGGGCAGGCGCTCGAGGACCTCGTCGTCGGAGAGATTGCGGAAATCGACACCGCTGATCGCCCCCGGGCCGAGACCGAGATCCTTCCCGATCGCGAGCGCCGTGGTCGCGTGGTCTCCGGTGATCATCCGGACGTCAATGCCGGCGTCGGCGGCGACGGTGACGGCTTCCTTCGCCGAAGGGCGCAGCGGGTCGATGATCCCGAGGAGTGAGACGAACCGAAGATTGTCCACGAATGCCATCGGATCGCTCGTCACTGCGGCAACGTCGGTTTCGTCGATGAAGCGTGCGGCGAACGACAACACGCGAAGGCCTTCGCTCGCCATCCGGTTATTCGCATCGTTGATCCGTTGTCGGGCCGCCTCGTCGATCACCGTTGCAGATCCCTCTGGTCCGGCCTCTTCGGCACAGCGAGCGAGCACCACGTCCGGTGCCCCTTTGACGAGCAATACCGCTCGAGTCTCACCTCGTATGGGCAGGTGGTGGAAGGTTGCCATGAACTTGTAGGTAGAGTCGAACGGGACCTCGGCCTCTCTCGGGTACGTTCGTCGCGTCTCAACGGCATCGACACCGAGTTTGGCGGCGAGCACCACGAGAGCGGCCTCAGTGGGGTCTCCGATGACGGCGCCGTCGTCGCTGACCGTCGCGTCGCTGTCGAGGGCGAGACCATACGCGAGGGGCGTCAGGTCCGGTGTGGGAGCTCCTGCAACACCGAGGATCGAGCCGTGTTTGTCGTAGCCAACACCTTCGACCGTGAGCCACTGGCGATTCGTGTACACAAGGTGCACCATCATCTCGTTCATCGTCAACGTGCCGGTCTTGTCGGTGTTGATGGCGCTGGTCGAGCCGAGGGTCTCGACATCGGTGAGGTTCTTGACCACAGCCTTTGCTTCGGCAAGCTGCTTCGAGCCGTACGCGAGCATCGCCTGGACGAAGGTCGGCAGGCCCGTCGGAATCGCGGAGATCGCCATAGCCGTACCCAGCAGCAGCAAGTCGCTGGTTTCGAGGCCGCGAGCCATCCCGATCGCGATGATGACCGCCACGGACCCCCAGGCGATGAACCCGAGAATCTTGGTCAGCGAGTCCAACTCCCGCTGGAGTGGCGACCGCTTCCGCTTCACCGTCTCCAGCATGGAGGCGATCTGGCCCATCTCCGTGGCCATGCCCGTAGCGGTCACGACGATCGTGCCCGAGCCACGGGTGACCGATGTGTTCTGATAGAGCATGCAGAGACGATCGCCGAGCCCGATGTCCTCATCCGGAAGGGCGACCGCATCCTTCGCAATGGGTTGGCTCTCTCCCGTGAGCGCCGCCTCCTGCGCTTCGAGCGTCGCTGACCGCAGAATGCGGCCATCGGCAGGGACGATGTCTCCCGCCTCCAGGTTCACGATGTCTCCCGGCACGAGATCGGTGGCGGGGAGCAGTTCGAGGTTGCCGTCCCTGACGACCCGCGCTTGAGGGATCTGCATCTTGGCCAGTGCATCGACAGCTGCTTGAGCCGAGAGTTCCTGTCTGGAACCCATAACCACGTTGAGCAGCACCAACGCCGCTACCAGGATCCCCGTCGAAATCTCTCCGAGCAGGAAGCTGACGATGGCCACGATCAACAGCATGAGGTTCATCGGATCGAGCACCTGGGCAAGTGCGATCTTCCAGACAGACGGCGGTGCCTCAGCGTGGAGTTCATTCGGTCCGAATTGCGCGAGACGGCTCGTCGCCTCCGAGGCCGAGAGACCACGTTCACGATCGGTCGACCGGCGCACGATGGCGGTCTCAGTGTCGAGGGCGTACCAGCGCGTCTTGGAAGCTTCGGACATCGTCGTAGGGGTGGTCATGAAGGCATCCTATCCGTCAGGATGCTTGAAGCCTGTGCTGTGTGTTCTGAGGAATACGCCGTGCCCGTGCTCCGTTGCACCTTTGTCAGCTGTAGATCGGAGCATCGTGCCGGCAGTATCAGTCGCAAGCACCCTCACCCTTCCGCTCCTCGACGTCACTGCAGCCAGGACACTCGACCGCCCTGTGAAGTCGGTGACGACCGGCCCGACCGGCTTCGAAGGTGAGGGCTTCCCAGTACGTCGCGCATTCGGCGGCGTCGATCTCACCGAGACCGATCCGTTCATTCACCTCGACCAGATGGGTGAGGTGGAGTATGCCCCCGGTGAGCCGAAGGGCACGCCCTGGCATCCACATCGAGGCTTCGAGACCGTCACATACATGATCGACGGCACCCTCAGACATCAGGATTCCCACGGTGGCGGTGGCGTCATCACCGACGGAGATACCCAATGGATGACCGCCGGCTCAGGGATCCTCCACATCGAAGCGCCCCCCGAGGAACTCGTTGTCAGCGGCGGCCTCTTCCACGGCTTCCAGCTGTGGGTGAACCTCCCGCGCTCGGACAAGTTCCTCGCTCCGCGATACCAGGATCTTCGTGCGGACAGCGTGACGCTGCTCACCACGCACGACGGTGGTGTGCTGATCAGGCTGATCGCCGGCGAGTTGGCTGACCATCAAGGCCCGGGATCGACACACACCCCCATCACGATGTTCCACGCCACGCTGTCTCCGGGCGCCCGCCTCGAGGTTCCATGGCGACGAGACTTCAACGCCCTGGCTTACGTGCTCAACGGAACCGGCAGCTTCGGAGCAGAGCGCCGCCCGGCTCAGATGGGGAATCTCGCTGTCTTTGGATCCGGTGACACGATCACCATCAGTGCTGAGGAGCAGCAGGAGACCCGCAGCCCAACCATGGATGTGTTGGTGCTCGGCGGACTCCCCATCCGCGAGCCGATCGCGTGGGCAGGCCCATTCGTAATGAACACCCGGGCCGAACTGGTCCAGGCCTACGACGACTACCAGGCCGGCCGCCTCGGCAGCATCCCCCACGACGGGATCGGAAACCAGGAGTCGCCGGTCGCCGGTTCTTAGGTCGCCAGACGCCAGCGGAAACTGGCGTCGAGTTCCCTTCTACGCGAGAACGCCACCCGGGAGTCCTGGGAAGGAGGGAGGAGGGTGGCGATCTCGTGCTTGGAGGCTTGCGAGGATCAGTATGCC
>JAMBLK010000264.1 GCA_023336855.1 Actinomycetes bacterium | reverse complement strand
GATCAGCCACTCATAGAGGCTTCGATATGGGCGGGTGTTTGGTTCGCGAAGGGTGCCGCCGTGGGGATGGGACGTGTGGCCTGATAGGGTTCGGCTATGGACATCGGTCGTGTAGGGCTCTGGACGTTTCTTCTGGATGAGCATCCGACTTCGCGGGTACGTGAGTTGGCTCAGGAGATCGAGGAGATGGGGTGGCCGACGTTATGGCGGCCCGAGTCGAGCGGTCGAGACGTTTTGATCTCTTCGAGTGTCCTGTTGGATGCCACGTCTCGGTTGAATGTGGCATCTGGCATCGCGCAGATCTATGCGCGGCATCCCGTGACGGCTGCAGCGGCGCAGAAGACACTGTTTGAAGCTCATGAAGGCCGGTTCCTGCTCGGTTTGGGTGTGGCTCATGCGCCCTCGGTGGAGGGGGTCCGCAAACTCGACTATCAGACTCCTTACTCGGACATGGTGGCGTATCTGAGAGCCATGGCGGAGGCTCCCTATACCGCGGTGGAACCCGCAGGCAAGCCGCCGACGGTGCTTGCCGCTCTTGGGCCGCGGATGCTCAGGCTGAGTGCCGAGGCTGCTGATGGTGCCCATCCTTACTTCACGCCTCCTGAACACACTGCGATGGCCCGCGACATTCTCGGTCAGGGTCCCCTGTTGGCTCCGGAGCAGATGGTGGTCATCGACTCCAATCTGGACAGGGCTCGGAGCGTGGCCAGGACGCATATGGCTCACTATCTCGAACTGCCTAACTACACCAACAATCTGCTGCGGTGTGGATTCACTCAGGCTGACATCGATGACGTTTCGGATCGGCTCGTCGATGGGATCGTCGCCTGTGGTGATGTCGACGCTACGTTGAGGCGGGTTCAAGAACACCACGATGCTGGTGCTGACCACGTGTGTATCCAGGTTCTTGTTGCTGACAATGACCTCGACACCACGATCGGCCACTGGCGGAGGCTGGCCGACGCTCTCGAACTGTAGGACACCAAGCACCTCCGATCCCTTCAGGAAACGCGACCTCCCTCCCATCGGTTCCGATGTGTCCGGGTGTGAGTCGTGGACTCCTGCCAGTTGGTGATCGATTGGTCCCTTCCTGAGGCCGATCAACCGGGCCGTGTGGAGCTCTGTAGTGTGGGAGCTGGTTGACCACGAGCGCGAGCGCACGAAGGAGAGAGTCGAGATGACGAGAGATCTCATCGGCACCACCGTTGCTATCACGGGAGCAAGTTCAGGGATCGGAGCCGCAACAGCGCGTGCCCTGGTGGCTGAGGGTGCTTCGGTCGTTCTCGGGGCACGCCGCGTTGACCGCCTCGATGACCTTGCATCCGAACTTGGATCGAGCGCTGCGATCGTGGAGATGGACGTTCGTAATCCGGCTGACTCGCAGCGACTCGTCGACGAGGCGCAGGCGCGCTTCGGCCGTCTTGATGCCCTGGTTGCCAATGCCGGAGTCGGCGCATACGGGGGAATCATGGATCTGAGCGACGAACAGCTCAAGGAGATGATCGATACCAACGTCTCCGGGACGCTGTGGCCGATCAGGGCTGCGGTGCCTGGCTTTGTTGAGGCGGGCGGCGGTGACATTGTCATCGTTGCGTCGGTCGCGGGGTTGCGGGGAGCCGGCGATGAGGCTGTGTACGCTGCAACGAAGTTCGCGCAAGTCGGTCTCGCTGGTGGTCTGGACCGGGAGTTGCGGGAGTCCGGGATTCGGGTGTGCACCATCTGTCCTGGCGGCACAGCGACAGAGTTTGCGATGGGTGCTGGTCGTACTCCCGATATGCCTGGCCTTGCTGACATGATGAGTGCAGATGACGTTGCTGCTGCTGTCACTACCGTTCTGCTGCAGCCGCGGTCTATGCGAACGCTCGTCTGGTCCATGCGCAGTATCAAGGAGGACGACTAGCCGCGCGGCTCGTCCTGTTCGGTCTCGGATGCATTCGCGGATCACGGTGGAGGTCACTGATATCCGTCTCGGTCACCTCACCGGGTTCCTTGTCCAAGACGATTCTTCTCGAATGAGTCCCCCTGACCACAGCCGTGACCAGCAGCATGAACAGCTGGTCGAGGCACCCATAGGTGAAGCCTGATATGGGCGGTGGTGTATGTCTGGAACGGCAGTGCGAACGGTGAGCTAGACGGCAGGTTGTGAGAGATCGTTTGCCTCTTCGAGGTTCTCGACTCCCTCTCGTATCGCGGCGACGGCGACCAGGAGGGCGGCGATCGGGTCAGCCCACCACCACCCGAGCAGTGTGTTGGCTGCCAGACCGACGAGGACTCCGACAGCAAGAGCGGCGTCGATAATCGACATCCGGGCCTCAGCGGCCAACGGCTCGCTTCCGAGGCGGCGACCGGTGGCACGTTTCGCGGCTCCGAGTGACAGCATCACAACGGCGGTCACCGCCAGATAGGCGATACCGGCGATACCAATCACATAGAGGCTTCGATATGGGCGGCCGTCGCGATGACGTGGTGCGGATTCTCTGGTGTTGGGCGTGGGGGTTCATGCTCAGATTCCGGCCCCTTGTGTGAAGGCCTTTTCGGGGGTTGGGGGAGCTGTGAGGGTGCCGTTGTTGATGCTGGTCTCGAGGCGTTGTACCCGTTCGATGAGGATCTCGAGGACCCGGACTGTGTGGTCGTCTTTGCTTTCGGTCAGGTCCATGCTCATCGGGTGTGGGCCGGATTCTTGTTCCTCGACCACCCGACCGGCGAGTCCGACCACGGTCGCCCCGATTGGTACGTCTCGTACTACGACCGCACCGGCCCCGACACGAGCACCCGTCCCGACGCTGACGGCGCCCAGTATTGTGGCCCCCGCGCCGACGATCACTCCGTCATCGAGGGTGGGGTGGCGTTTCTGTTTCCTGAGGCTGGTGCCGCCGAGCGTGACGCCCTGGTAGAGCATCACGTCGTCACCGATCTCGGTGGTCTCGCCGATTACGACGCCCATGCCGTGATCGATGACGAAACGCCGCCCGATCGTCGCTGCCGGGTGGATCTCGATACCGGTGAGAGCGCGGGTCAGGTGGCTCAACAGCCGCGCCCAGAACTTGTGACCGGTCTTCCAGAGCCGATGCGCCAACCGGTGCAGCACCACGGCGTGGAGTCCCGGGTAGCTGGCCAACACCTCCGGGACGCTGCGAGCGGCCGGGTCGCGGTCGAAGACGGCCTGGACGTCCTCGCCGAGTCTCCCCAACGGGAGGGGCCGTCGCCGAGTCGGCGGTCTCGCCGGGTTCTCTTCTCCTCGAATCGGCCGGGTCATGTCCCGGTGCCCGAATCGTCGGCCTGGGCCAACGCTGTCGACAGATACCGTTCGCCGGTATCGGGCAGAATGACCACGACCAGGCGATCTTCCTCGCCAGGACGCGCGGCCACCTCCACAGCGGCATGGAGAGCGGCTCCGCTGGAGATCCCTGCCAAGATCCCCTCGCTGCGGGCCAGCAGTTGAGCGGCGCTCAACGCGTCCTCATCGTTGACCTGGACGACTTCGTCGATGATGTCCCGGTTCAGGACCGCGGGAACGAACCCGGCGCCGATTCCCTGGATCTTGTGCGGCCCAGGCGGTCCGCCGGAGAGAACCGGCGAACCGGTCGGTTCCACCGCGACGACTCTCAACGAGGGCTTCCGTCGCTTGAGTACCTCGCCGACCCCGGTGATCGTGCCCCCTGTTCCTACCGTCGCCACGACGACGTCCACCGCTCCGTCGGTGTCGGCCCAGATCTCCTCCGCAGTGGTGCGCCGGTGGATCTCTGGATTCGCCGGATTCGAGAACTGTCGGGGCATCACCGCACCGGGCGTCTCGACCAACAGTTCCTCGGCCTTTGCAATGGCCCCAGCCATGCCTTCCCCTCCTGGAGTGAGCACGACTTCGGCGCCAAAGAGGCTGAGGAGTTGACGGCGTTCAACGCTCATCGTCTCAGGCATGGTCAGCACCAACCGGTACCCCTTCGCGGCCGCGACGAACGCCAGGGCGATACCGGTGTTGCCACTCGTCGCCTCAACCAGCGTCGTCTCACCCGGTGTGATGCTCCCGGCCTGCTCGGCCGCGGCGATCATGTTCACACCGATCCGGTCCTTGACACTCGACAGCGGGTTGAACGACTCCAACTTGGCTACAACGCGGCCGCCACCGTTCGGTGACATACGGTTCAATTCGACGAGCGGCGTACCGCCAATCGTCTCGGTGATATCAGAAAAGATCTGTCCCATCTTCGGTCTCCTCCATAGAGAAAGGCCCGGGCTACTCGCCGCGGGCCGTGTGACTTAGTCTGTGGTTGGATTCAGGGACACAAACATCGTTCACCCGCGGGATAGCCGCAACAACAAGAAGAACAGCGACCGTGGATGAAGACTCTCATGTACGTACCTGACCCTACCCCACCCCCGCCGCCAACACCGACCGACTCAGACAGAAGCACGTCAAGCACGACTGAATCCACACCGGTCGGTAACCCACATTCTGAATGGGAATCCGCTGCTTGAGG
>JAMBLK010000263.1 GCA_023336855.1 Actinomycetes bacterium | reverse complement strand
CACCGTCGTCTCGGAGAGAACAAGCACGTCGCCGCCTTCGATGCTGGCAGGGAAGCGTTCATCCGGTCCGTCACCGAACCACAGGGGCGCTTCGATTCCCGAGAACAAGGGGTGGTGGTCGTAGACAGCGCGCACGAGCGTCGACTCGGCCTGCCGTGCCGGTGTGGCGAGGACGCTGCGAACAAGGCCGTTCCCGATCCACGCTGCGTTGTCTCTCATGAACAGAAGGTTCGGCAACGGCCGCAGCACGTAATGGAATCGGTCGGCGACGAGGTCGGCAAAGAGGTGATCGACGCTCCACTCCTCGAGCTCTGACTCGAGGAGTCCACCGATCAGGATGTCGCGGATCTGTTCAACAGGTCGTTCTCTCAGCGCTGCCCGCATCGTGTCGGCCACCCGCGGCCCGACCCGGGCCGGGTTGAGCACCAAGTCGATGAGCGAACTGGACACGAGTTCGTCCTCGAGCACGTCGCACAGCAAGTCCTCGAAGAGGAGAACCTCTGCTCCGCGCGATCGGAGCATCTCTGCGAAGACGTCGTGTTCTTCTTGGGCCCGTTCGAGCCACAGAAGATCGTCGAACAGCAAGGCTTCCTTGTTCTCGGGAGTAATGCGGGCGATCTCGATCCCGGGTCGGTGAACCATCACGGTGCGGAGTTGCCCGATCTCTGATCCGATGAACGGTGTCTTCATTGCGTCGCCTCCTCGGCAACGGTGCGCACGGCTTCTGCGATGGTGCGATCCCCCGTGACCGAAAGGTCATCGAGGCTCCCTCTCCCCCATAGCCATCGATCCATATCCCCGGCCGTCCCGGAAATCTCGACATGGGACGAGGCTTCTCCGTCGACGAGTTCGAGCGCGGGAAGATCCGTGTAGGTGTTGCCAGTGGCCGGAGACCTTCCGGAGAATCGACCGAGCCGCACCCACCAGGAACGCCCCGATACCTCGAGTCGTGCGCTCCGGTCTTCGAGGGCAATGCTCCCCCAGGCGGGAGCACCCGCCACATACACGTTGAGAACCTCATCGACGCCGTCAGCGGCCAACGCGTCGTCGATAGTCGACGACAAGCCGTGTGCTTGTTCAACGTCAATGCGATGGATCAAGGTCTCATGGGCGAGTCTGCGGTACCAAAACCCGACCGTCTGGTCGGGTTCGAACCACGTCCATACCGTCTCTTCCGGATCGTGGTGGGAGAACACATCCAGGAGGTGCTCAGCGGAAGCGTCGAACCACTCGGTGACGGGCTCACCGGGTATGCCGAATCGCCGATCTTGCCGCTCGGTCCAGCCTTCATCGACGAGGGCCGCCTTCTCCGCGTAGATGTCACCGACATGTGCGACCACGGTGCGGACGGTCCATCCCTCACAGCACGGAATCCCGGCATCGACACCACGACCCGCGACGTCGGAGAGTCGGGAGGCATCGACCCTGATGTGCTCGAGGTAGGCGGTCCATTCCATAGCGTCGACCCTACAGGTCCTTGAGATACTCGATCTGCGCTTGATCCCGCTTGAAGCCGAGCCGGTCGTTGATGGCGAGCATGGGCGCATTCGATTGCGCGTTGAACGTGCGGATCGACGTGTACCCGTGCTCCTTGGCCCAGGTCGCCGACGCTGCTTTGAGCGCCATCGCAATGCGGCGACCGCGGTAGTCGGAACGAACGCCGGTTAGGTCCTGTGAGATCGCGGTGGTGTCGTCGTCGACGGGTTGGGGTTCGGTGAGACCGATCATGTCGTCACCATCCATGGCGATCAGGAAGCCGTCGGCAAGCAGCTGGCGTCCCAAACTCCTCGCTTCGAAGTCGGAGAACGGGACCTCGAGAATCTCGAGATGTGAAGGGGCATCGGTCTCAACGTCAACGTAGAGCCGGTGTAAGTCCTGCTTCCAGTCGGACCGCGTCTCCCGTATCGCCGCTACCGACACAATGTGGATACCGGTCCCAGCGATTCTCTCAAGCGTTGGAGCCCAGACTCGTGGGTCGAATAGGTCGAGGTCGAGAGTGGACCGCCGCCAGCGGTCGATCTCACGAAACCCTGCATTCTCGATGAAGCGAAGCGTGCGCGGCTCCCCCTCGTCACCCTGACCGAGGAGACAGCGCGCTCCGTGCTCGGAGGCGGAATCCTCCACCATCTCGGCGAGAGACCTCCCGTATCCGCGCCTCTGGTGATCGGGATCCACCATGACATGGGTGGAGAAGGTCGACGGGTCGAACCACGGGGTCTGACTGAAGAAGCCCGATCCGACGCCCATCCCGGAGATTGACGCTACCCATCGAGCGGCGGTGCGTCCTGCCCGGTGTTGGCGCTCATCCCAGTCGCGGAGATCCGATGCTGATGTGTGGTCATCAGGCTGAGTCGCACGAACGATGCGCACGATGGCTTCGTGGTCGTAGTCGCCGTGCGTTGCGAGTCGGTACTGAACGCTCATGCGCCTTCCAGACATGGTGAAACCCGGAGACACTTCGACGAGATCTTCGCCGCCGTGGGAGGACCAACCCACGGGTCTCCGGGTATCGGT
>JAMBLK010000262.1 GCA_023336855.1 Actinomycetes bacterium | reverse complement strand
GTCGTCGTCGGTGGGTGAGTCGTCGTGGTCGTCGTCGGTGGGTGAGTCGTCGTCGTTGTGGTCGTGGTGATCAGCGGCTTGTAGTTCCAACTCCACGATTGGGTCGTGACCGTGTCGTCCGGGTGGGTCATGACGCGGGTCACCGTGTTGCCCGATCGTTCCGACGTGCATGTTCGGCCACCGTTGTTCCCGTAGAAGGTCACGGTGATGGAACCGCCCGTGTACGACGTGTCGATGAAGACCGGGGCTGCGGAGTCGTTGAGGAACTTCACATCCGGGGCAGGGAACCCGAGCGTGGCCTCTCGGATATAGGGATATCGGCTGAAATAGATGCTGTGCGGTCGGTGCTCGACGTCTTCGTAGCACCCGAAGAAGATGGCGTTGTAGAACGTCGTTGCAAACTGGCTCGTGCCCCCTCCGATGTTGATCGGACTGTCGCAGCACGAGATCTCGCCGTTGATGATCGCCCCGGCACGCACATACCCCTCTTCAAGCGTGCGCTTCCCTGCGGTGTCGTTGATCGAGAAAGTCTCTCCGGGCATGACGATCGAACCATCGATCTCGTCGGCGAGGAGTTGGATGTTCGTGACCCGGTTCGCACAACAGGGGTGATAGGTAGTGAACGTCGACACTTCGTCGAACGGGCCCATCGCTTCAGCCATCTCCGTGGTCAGCTCCGGCGTAAGACCGAGCATCGTCGGCAGTCGGGCCGTTCCGGTGTCGAGTGCCGCGTCGATGACGACACCCGGGACGGCATCGAGGTCGACGATCATGCCGTCTTCGGAAGGGATGATCGCGATGGCCAGCGTGTCTTTGTCGAACGTGAACGAGGCGTCAACGGGTTCGCTGGCGAACCGGTCAACATGCCGTTCGGCGATATCACGGAGCACGTCCTCGTCCAACTCCACGACGAATGCCGCAGGCGAATTCACCACGATCTCACTCCGAAGCGCAGACGCAAGGCCGGCCGTCGTGTACGTCAGGCGTCCCGAGAAGCCCTCCCGCCAGAGAAGCACCGGGTCGCCGATGAGGTCATTGGCTCGTGCAACAGCGATGTCGACATCGACGTTCGTGATCGTGGGATCGAGATCGGTCAAGAGCAGCACGACCGGAAGTCGCTCGAAAGTGGCAAGAGAGGCAGAGATCGAAGCAAACGCCGGTGGGCGATCAAGCAAGGCACCTGGTCTCGGGTACTCCGGAATCGCGACGGCATTTTCTACCAGCACGGCCCCTTCGTAGGCGGGTTGGTCCACAACGGATCGATCCCAGTCGAAGAGCACGGCTTCAGTCATCTCCTCGTCGATCGTGGTTGGAATCGGGACCACAACCGGAGTCCACCACGAGTTGAACCAGCCACGAACATCGGAGAGGAACCCGCCACCGCGCCGTTGGCCCAGAGCATCGACGACCACGGCCTGCTCATCGACCGCGAGACCTACGAGAACAGGATCGAGCACGACTTCTTCGCCATCGACGATGAATGGAGCCGGGGCAGCTATCAACAGCGCCTCGTAGTCGGCAACTGCGGCGACGGCTTCCTCGGTAGAAAGCCCCGAGAGGTCGATCTCGGCGGCAGCAACGTTGCGCCCGATCCGATCGGGGTACAGAACCTCGTCGTAGGCGTAGGCACCGGCGACGACAAGGACGAGCACGATCGGCACTGCGATCGCGATCGAGATCAATATGCGGCGCACGGCGTCCCCCGGTTGGTGAAGGTGGAACGCAATTGTATGGCGGATAGTCGTTTGTGCAACGACCCTCCGACGAGGCGACTACCCGTGCTGGCGCCTGCTTCTCTATTCGAAGACTCTCGGAATCTCCAACGCCGACCAGTCAGGCTCTTCGTAGCCTCCGGCTGCCTGCCGTTCGGGAAGGTCGAGCGGGTCTCGTGTCAGGTCCTCATAGGGGATCTGGCTGAGAAGATGACTGATGACGTTGAGTCTCCCGGCCTTCTTGTCCTCCAGGTCTGCGAAGTGCCAGGGAGCCCACTCCGTGCTCGTGCGCTCGAACGTGACATCCCGGGCACGCGAGTAGTCGACCCATCGGGACCGTGCCGTCAGATCCATGGGACTGAGTTTCCACCGCTTCTTCGGATCGGTGTTCCGAGCCTGGAATCGGCGCTCCTGCTCATCGTCGCTGGTGTGGAGCCAGTACTTGATGAGGATGATCCCATCGTCCGTGATCTCCTGCTCGAACGACGGGCAGAGCGTGAGGAACTGCTCGTACTGCTCATCGGTACAGAACCCCATGACCCGCTCGACATTCAGCCGGTTGTACCAGGAGCGATCGAAGAGAACCATCTCTCCGGCAGCGGGGAGATGCGCGACGTATCGCTGGAGGTACCACTGCGATTTCTCGCGGTCGGTGGGGACTGGAGTTGCGACCGTTCTCACGATCCTGGGGTTCAGCCGGCGGGTGATCGTCTTGATCGTTCCACCCTTGCCTGCGGCGTCCCTGCCTTCGAAGATGACGACGACCCGGAGGCCCTGATCCTTGATCCACGCCTGCAGCTTCGCAAGCTCAACCTCGAGATCGGCCAATTGCTTCTCGTACTTCTTGGTCTTCATCCCAGGGATCGTAGCCAGCCGGCCCGCCCCACAAAGGGATGTCACGAAGCTCTGCGTCGCTCACGGTCGCGGGTACGGCGCCGCAAGCGTCTGCGCTCTCCGGCATCCATCCCGCCCCAGACACCCTCAGCCTGTGCGGTTTCGAGAGCGAATGAGAGACACTCCTCGCGCACGGGACATCCTTCGCAGATGGCTTTCGCCGGACTCGCCGCCAACGGCACTTCGCCGGGAGGAAAGAACACCTCTGCCGGGTATGAAGCACATGCAGCTTCTTCGTACCAGGGCTCCTGGGCGTCAAAGAACACTTCGTTGATTACGGGCACCATGTTGTCGCTCCGCTTCGCGATCCGTTACGAGGAAACGCCGCGCCCGGCCAGAATGTTCCCGCTGAACCCGGACGAGGGGTCTATAACACCGGACCCGCGGCAACGTCGTCGAACGACCAGCTCAGATCGCTCTCGTACCGGATCACTCCCTCGACGCGACTGACGAGCTCTTCGAGAAGCCGGGCATCGGTTCGCGTTGGAACCTCCCCGGTCAGTGTCACCACGCCGTCTGCGACCCTGACCGATACATCAGGGGCATCAAGCATGAGGATCTTCCGGATGACGCCAAGTTCGACGTCTGTCGCGATCGCATCGTCGTCTCTGGCAAAGGCGACCAGAACGTCTCCCCGACTCACGATCCCCTCGAGGCGGCCATCTGGATCGACAACCGGCAGTCGTTTCACGTTCCGGTCGGTCATGATGCGGGCCGCTTCGGAGAGCATCATGTTGCGGTCGACCACCAGCGGGGACCGCGTCATCACTGTGCCCACCGTCGATGGCACCCTGGTCTTCTTCTCGCCGAATACCGTGTCGAAGAGGCGTCGACGCCCAACCGCGCGACCGGCTTCGGCTTCGATGAAGTCAGCCTCGGTGATGATTCCGATCACAGTCCCGTCGTCTCCAACGACCGGGAGGCCCGATACGCCGTGATCGATCATCGCCTTGGCGGCCTGCTTCAGCGACCAATCAGGGTGCGCCGACTCGACCTCTGTTGTCATGACGTCGACGACTCTCATGCCACGCTCCCTATTCGATAACCGGAATCTCCTCCGGGTTGACGCTCACTGTGTCCACTCCTCCGGCGGATACTGGTGCTCGTGTCGGGTGGCGACCCGGGCGGCATAGGCCGCCGCCTCGCTACGTCGCGACATCTCCATCTTCGCGAGAAGATTCGACACGTAGTTCTTCACCGTCTTCTCCGCGAGGAACATCTCCTCGGCGATCTGGCGGTTCGTCTTCCCATCAGCGATGAGGTCGAGAATTCGCCGTTCCTGCGGAGACAACCTCCGGATGAGAGGATCATCAACGGTATGCCCACGCAACCGGTCGAAGAGGGGTTCGGCCATGGCCGGGTCGAGCAGGGTCTCACCTGCGCCGACTCTCCTGATGCTGTCGATGAGCGCCTCGGCATCGATCCTCTTCAGGATGTACCCGGCCGCGCCCGCCATGATCGCCGACATCAGTGCTTCCTCATCGGCGAATGAAGTAAGGATGAGCACGCCGACGTCGGGCCAGCGATCGACGATCTCCCGGCAAGCCTCGACACCGGATCCGTCTGGCAGCCGAACATCCATGACGACGACGTCGGGGGCTTCGTATCCGACCCGACGCACCCCTTCTTTGGCCGTCCCGGCTTCACCAACCACCGTGAGGTCGTCGTACGAATCTATGAGCGATCGGAGTCCGCGTCGAACGACTTCGTGGTCGTCGACAAGGACGACTCGAAGCAGGCCCGGGGTCTTTTTCTTTCGTGGCACGAGCACAATTTACTGCATCCTCGGGAGTTGGCGGACAATCGCTGTAGTCGGACGCTCCAACAGGACCCGGGACAGGGGGAGGGTCGAATGACCCGTTGTGGGACCGAGTAGCCTTCACCCGTGGTGTTGAGACAGTTCACACCGGCCAGACTCCGTGACCTCGTCGAGGGCGCAGCCGCCGTGGCCGGGCAGACTGACCTTCAGGCGATTCTGGCGACGACGGTTGAGATTGCGATGGATCTCACCGGCGCGCCTCATGCTGCCCTTGGCGTGGTCGGTCAACACGGCGGACTTGTCGACTTCGTTCACGCCGGTCTCGACCCGATGACGGCCGAGACCATCGGTGCACAACCCCAAGGTCGCGGTCTACTCGGTCTGATCTCCCGCGACGGTGAGACAGTTCGAGTCGACAACCTGTCCGACCATCCGGCATCGATCGGCACGCCCTCGCATCACCCCCAGATGGGTTCGTTCCTCGGTGTACCCGTACGTGCCGGTCCGAACCTCTTTGGGAATCTGTATCTCACCGACAAGGAAGGCGGTTTCACCGAAGAGGACGAGGCACTCGTCGAGGCGCTGGCGATGATCGCCGGGACCGCCATCAGAACGGTGCGACTCCAACAGCGGCTCCAGAGTCTCGCCGTGGCCGAGGATCGGGAGCGCATCGCTCGCGACCTTCACGACGCCATCATCCAGGACCTTTTCGCCGTGGGCCTCTCGCTCCAAGGCCAGGCGCTCAAAGTCATTGATCCCAACATCAGACGAGCTCTCGAACAGGACGTAGAAAGCCTTGACCGGACAATCACGTCCCTGAGGGGGTTCATCTTCGACCTCGGTGCACCCGCCGGAGGGCAACGGACGCTTCGTTCGGAACTCCGCGAGTTGGTGACCCGACTCGCCGGGCCCCACGACACCGAGGTACACGTCGCTTACACCGGCTCGCTCGACGCACTCCCACAGCACATCATCGACGATGCCATACAACTCGTACGCGAGTCGCTGAGCAACTCACTCCGACACTCCAACGCCCATCGCGTCACGATCGAGATCCACGGCGGGGACGATCGTCTCGCTCTCAAGATCTCCGACAACGGGGTCGGCTTCGATCCCGCCGAGGTCGCATGGGGTCTCGGACTCACGAACCTGAGGGAGCGCGCGACACGCGCTGGAGGGCAGATCTCCATCGATTCCACCGCCGAATCCGGAACGTCGGTTCGGGCATCTCTCCCCCTGTGACCGGTCTCTCGATAGCCGGTTCCCGGTGTAGCACCAAGGACCGCTAGATTCCGGGTCTCAACCAGTTCACTCGATTGGGGGGTTCATGGACCTGAGGGTCACCGGTGCAGCCGAAGACGTCACCGTTCCTGCGGGAACGACGGCGGTGATTGGCGCGGATTCGTCCGCAACGATCAAGGTGGCGCGCCCCGGAATTTCGCGACGACACGCAGTCGTCAAGTACGACGGGTCCCATTGGGTTGTGCAAGATGCGTCGAGCCGCAACGGTACGTTCCACAACGGTGCTCGCATCCAGTTTCTCGACGTCAAGGGCCCGACGACGATCCGGCTCGGTCACCCTGCAGAGGGCACCGAGATCGTGCTCACCCCGGTCACCACGGCGTCGAACACAGCGACCGACTCGAAGTCACCGACAACCCCAGCATCGACCCCGCCGCCCGCATCCGCACAGCGAACCCGCGTCGCTCCTGCAACCCAGGCGACCGTTCCCGGCAACACCGACCCGCGACTCGACGACCTGATCGCTTCTCTGAACGACACGGTCAAGTCGATCAAGGGCCTCACCTGGTCGGTATGGGCGATGATCGCCGTGACAGCAGTCCTTGCGCTCCTGACACTCTTCGTAGGAATAGTGGGGAATTAGGTCAGTACTGAGTACTGAGTACTCGACCAGCCCCTCTCGTCTCTTGCTGG
>JAMBLK010000261.1 GCA_023336855.1 Actinomycetes bacterium | reverse complement strand
GGGGGGCTAGCCGGTCTGGCGGAGGTCCCGGCGTTGGAAGAGGATGACCGACAGGGCGATCAGGACGACCGTGAGTCCGGTGAGGAGCGCTCCGTGGCCCCAGTTCATGCCGTTCATCAGCGGGTCGCTGCTCAGGTAGTAGTAGAACGGTTGCCACTTCACGAGGCCCGACAGACTCTCGTTGAACGGGAGCAGTCCGTTGGCCACAAACGCGACGAGTGCGAGCCCGACGGCTCCGAACGTGGCGATCCTCGTCCGGCCGGTAGCGGCGCCGAGGGCGAGTGCGAGCGCCCCATAGACCAGCCCAAGCAGCGTCACGAGGAGACACGTCGCACCGATGTTGCCGACCGACATACCCAGGTTGCCGAGGAGGGACCCCACGACGACGCCGGCCCACGTAGCGAACCCGACGACGACGGCGTACAGGACCATCGCCGCTGTCTTCTGGTAGATCACCGTTGATCGCCGAATCGGATTGGCGAGCAGGAGGCCCATCGTGTTTCGCTCCTCTTCGCCTGCGAGGGAGCGAGCGCCGATCGTGATCGTGACGACCATGACCGCGATCGGGGCCATCATGCCGAACGTCTCGATCTGGTACCAGCCCTCCGGGCTGGCCATGTCCCCGCCGCCGAACAGGGCGAGGATCTCGGGTGAGAACGCTTCGGCGAGGCTGGCCATCGCTTCGTCGATGAGGTTGTACATGGGGCCAATCAGGACACCCATGAATGCAAACATCAGAACGGCAACTACGAGGAGCAGCCCCTGGTGCTCCGACGCCGTCTTGATCCAGATACGTGAGACCCGCGTCGAGCCGGCAAGTCGGTCGGCAACCTTGTGGGTCAGCGGGTGATCGCGCAACCGGTCGATCAATGAGACGCCCGATGCCTGATCCTTCAGATCGCGCCGATTGACGCCGACGATCGCTGTACCGGCGAACGCGATGGTGCCGATTGCGAGGACGGCAATGTGGCCCCAGTTGACGCCGTTGTTCTCGGGCTTGCTCGCGTTGAAGTAGTACCACGGGAACGCCTTCGCCAGATCCTCGAATCCCTCAACGAGCGGGAACAGCCCGACGGCCATGAAGGACACGAACAGCACGCCGGCCGCCGCCCCGGCTGCCACACCGGGGCTGCCGGTCCACGCCCCGATCGCCAGTGCCAGGAATCCGAAGAACAGGGAGATGGCGAAGAGGTGGAACGTGAGTGCGCCAACGTGCATCCCTGCGATGGAGACGTCGAGAAGCACGGGGGTTACGAGTCCGACGACCCACAGGAACAGCGTCATCGCCGCAGTGAGAACCACCATGGATGCGGCCTTCGAGATGAGCACAGCGGTCCGGCTCTTCGGGTTGCCGAGAAGTAATCCGATGGTTCGGTTCCGTTCCTCCCCTGCGAAGGTGGAGGAACCCATCGCCAGTGCTATTGAGGTCACTGTGAGTGCTCCATAGCCGCCGAGGATCACCCCGTAGGCGAGGCTCGCGACGCCGGTGTCCTCGGAGATGCCGAAGAGCTGCTTGAAGGCCTCCGGCAGGTTCGTGTAGATGGAGAGGTCGATATCCCGGTACGTCATCATTCCGAAGAGGAAGAGGAGCGCGAGACTGGCGACGGCGATTGCCGGTGCTTTCCATCGATCCCGCGTCGTCTTCATGAAGACGTTCGCCAGCATCAGGCCACCACCTCGTTGGTGTCGTCGCGGTAATAGGTGAGGAAGATCTCTTCGAGGTCGGCTTCCTGGGTGGAGATGTCCAGGAGCGTGTACCGCTCCGTGATGACCCGGAGCAGCGTCTCCATCTGACCGCTGAACGAGAGTGTGACGTGATGATTCTGGACAGCGACGTCACCGACACCCGGGAGCGGTTCGAAGACCGCCGCATCCACCGGTGAATCAAAGAAGAGCTCCACCGTTCGGATGCCCTTCGACCGGAGACTGGCAACGGCCTCAAGAGCGATCAGTTTGCCGTGTCGGATGATTCCGACGCGGTCCGCGACCCGTTGCACCTCGGACAGCGTGTGGCTCGAGAGGAACACGGTGCTCCCGTTGGAGGTGACCTCTCGCATCAACGCCTGGAACTCGCGCTGCATCAGGGGGTCGAGACCGGAGCTTGGCTCATCCATGATCAGGACGTCGGGCTTGTTCATGAACGCCTGGATCAGGCCGACCTTCTGCCGGTTGCCTGACGAGAGATCGCCCACCTTCTTCGAGAGATCAGCGTCGAGTCGATCAGCGAGTTCATCAACATACGACCAGTCGACGCCGCCGCGCAGGTTGGCGAAGTAGGTGATGGTGTCTCGTCCCGTGAGATTGGGGTACATCGCCAGATCGCCGGGCACGTAGCCGATGTGCCTGCGAATCTCGACCGAATCGGTGTGGGAGTCCAATCCGAGGATCGACGCACTGCCCGAGGTCGGGCGGATCTCGTCCATGATGGTACGGATCATCGTGGTCTTGCCGGCACCGTTTGGTCCGAGGAACCCGAAGATCTCGCCGCTCTCGACAGATAGATCGAGATCGACAAGAGCCTTGACGTCGCCGTAGTGCTTGGTGAGCCCCTCGGTGCGGATGGCGACTTGATCGGTCATGTTGTTCCTTCGCTTTCGGTGAACGCTGCTCGTGCTCGGGCTGCGAAGGCTTCCTCGAGGATGCCTTTGCCGTAGATCTCGTAGACGGGGGCGATGTATGCGGCGGCGGCCGGATCCGTGAGAATCTCCGGATCGGTCAGATCGGTCCCAAGGAGGCGCCGCAGGTGTTGATGGAGTGCCAGTGCCCCCAGGCTCCACACCGTGAGCACGACCGCCCGGCCTCTCGGATCGTCGGAAGGCTTCAGCATCCCCGATTCGACACCCTGTTGGATATAGCCCTCGGCGTCGTCAACGAGATCGTCGACGAGCTTCGCCACCGCAGGTGAGTCGTCGGCCAGTACCTGGGCGAGATAACCCATCAACGGTCCGTTGGGGGAGTCGCGGAGTGCCGCGAGGACATCGAGCGTCGGGCCGCCGGTCATCGTCCGCTCCTTGAACTCCCGGATGGCGCCGGACACGTACTGGTCACACGCTGTCCGCAGCCCCTCCATCGAACCGAAGTGGTGAATCACGAGACCGGGGGAGACGCCGGCGGCGCTCGCCACCTTTCGGGCGGTGGTTCCGCTGATCCCGTGTTCCGCGATGGAGGCGATGGCCGCGTCACGGATCCGGGCTTTGGTCGTTCGATCGTCAACCGATTCTTGAGGTTCTGGATTGTCAGAGATTGAACGCATGTTCAACACACTATACGAGTGTTCAATCACTGTCTAGGGGCAACTTGCCGTGTTCTGCTGATGCATACTGTGAGAGCGACGTGCCAGCAGAGGGAGATGAACCGTGGACACCAACCCCGTCATCGAGATGCTGGGAAGAAAGCTGCGCCTCGCCGTGATCGGTGGCGGACCCGGGAGCTTCATCGGTTCGATGCACCGGACGGCGGCTCGCATCGACGACAGGTACGAACTCGTTGCGGGTGCTCTGTCCTCGGATCCGGAGCGCTCCGTCAACGCAGCTCTTGCGATCGGTATCGCTCCCGACCGGGCATACGCAGATGGGTTCGAACTGCTCGAAGTAGAGGCACAGCGCAGCGACGGTGCCGATGTCGTGGCGATCATGACACCGAACGACAGCCACCACGCCTTTGCGACAGCCGCTCTGAATCATGGGTTCGATGTGATCATCGACAAACCCATCACGAACACCCTCGACGAAGCGCTGGAAGTGCTGGCGGGTGTGAACGACACGGGTCTCGTCCTCGCACTGACCCACAACTACACGGGCTACCCCATGGTGCGCCAGGCGAGAGCGATGGTCCAGGATGGGCAGCTCGGCGAGATCCGATTGATACAGGTGGAGTACGTCCAGGGAGGCAAGGCCGACGAGAACGATCCCGATTCAGATGGTCCGGTGCCGTGGCGATACGACCCCGTGAAGGGAGGCCCGTCGCTGGTCATGGGGGACATCGGTACCCATGCACACAACCTCATCCGTTTTGTTACCGGACTCGAGGTCGACGAAGTGGCGGCAGAGGTGGGGCACATCGTGCCGAACCGTCTCGTCGATGACTACGCCGGGGCGATGCTTCGTTTCGGCAACGGTGCGAGGGGGAGTTTCTGGGTGACCCAGGCAGCAGCCGGTGTCGAGAACTCCCTGCGCATCAGAGTCTCCGGCACCCGGGGAACCCTCGAGTGGCAACAGGAGGAGCCGACTCGGCTGGTCTTCAAACCCATCGAAGGCCCCGCCGAGATCCGAACCCCGAATGGGCCGGGGACGCTGCCGCTCTCCGCTCGAGCGACTCGTATCGTGGCCGGCCATCCGGAGGGCTTCCACGAAGGATTCGCGAACGTCTACTCCGATGCCGCCGAAGCCATCGCCGCGAGGCGGGCCGGCGTTGCTGTGGATCCCCTGGCCGATCAGTTCCCACAGGTCATCGACGGTGTTCTCGGCGTTGCCTTCGTCGAGGCGACGATCGCGTCGAGTGCCAACGGTGGAGCCTGGACCAGTCCAGCGAAGGTTCCTGACGAGTAGCCGTGGTGTGCTGGCATCCCTAGCCGAGGCCGGCCGACTCCATGAGTTCGATGTGCCGCAGATCCTTCGGTCGCGCTGCGATGCGCTTGTAGGCAGCGACCGCATCGAGTCGGACGAACGGGAGACCATCGATCGTCTCGGCGCTCTCGATCAACTGAGCGACGTCGACGTCGCCGTAGGCCCATGACCGGCCGAAAGTCAGCCCGTTGCCGAGGTCGACGACTGGATCTTCACCGTGCATCTCGATCGTGCCGAAGTGCTCGACGCGTTTCCACGTCGCTTCGCTGGTGATCACATCGAGATCGCCGATCTCGTTGATGAGTCCATGCGCTGCAAGTGGACCGCTCCCGAACACGGCATAGGTACCGAGTGGGAGCCGCATGGCTCGAAGCCGGTCGAAGAGATCGGTTGCGGAGAGTTCAGGCATCAGGCGACCCTACCGAATCCCGTGTGATCGTGGGGTCACTCGGCTTTCGGGAGGGAGAGCTCGAAGATGCTCTCGCCGCCCTCGTGGCGGTACGCGAGATCACCGCCCATGCGATTGGCGAGCTGCCGGGAGATGGAGAGCCCCAGGCCGAGCGATTCTGCCACTCCGTGATCGCCATGAGCTCGCTCGTATTGCTCGAAGATTCGCTCGCGGTCTCGCATAGGTATCGGAGGTCCGCTGTCACAGACCAGAACCCTGGCAGCAGTGGCGCTGGAGAGCACCTCGATCCGGATGTCGGGACCTCCATAACGAAGAGCGTTGGAGATGAGATTTCGGATGATCTGACGGACACGATGAGGATCGCCGACGGCTCTCAGGAAATCGCCGGTCAGTACGATGTGGCTGACTTGCTCCTGCTCGAAGGCCTCGAGGGCTTGAGAGGCCTGGGCGCGCAGGGTCACCGGAACGAGCGTGATGTGGAGTGTGCCCGTGTCGCTTCGCGCTGCGACGAGCAGATCGTTGACGATGTTGGTGAGATCAGCCGCCTGTCTGACGATGGTCTCGAGGAGTTCCGACCGTTCCTCCTCCGAGAGGGTCCCGGCCTCGTCCTGAAGGATCTGGCCGAAGCCCAGGACCGCCGTGAGCGGGGTGCGGAGCTCGTGGCTGACGCTCGCCAGAAAGTCGTCCTTGGATCGAATCACCTGTTCGAGGCGTTCCCGGGCGATCTCCCGTTCCCAGAAGGCGCCGATCATGGCGGCCGCCGTTGTGAGAAGCGACAGGTCCTCTTCGGTCCACTCCCGGAGAGCTGTCTTGTCGGCAAAGGCGATCAGCCCCGCCCATTCACCTTCGGTGAAGATGGGGATGTCCAGTTCGGACTTGATGGGAAAAGGCGATGCCGCATACAGGTCATACTCGACACCGTCCAACTCCTCCGGGTGGAAGATGAAGGGTTCACCGCGTTCGAGTTGGTACCGGGAGTTCGGCATCCGTCTCCAGGGAACGAGGTCCCAGTACTCACTGCTCGGTTCACGCCGGGAGGGATTCGATTGCTCGATCTCGACGATGTTCTTGGAGCAGAAACCCAACTCAGGATCCATCACGTTGCGTTCGACGAAGACGTAGTTGGCCTGCGTTG
>JAMBLK010000260.1 GCA_023336855.1 Actinomycetes bacterium | reverse complement strand
CTCGCTGCCCCCTTCGGGGACGCCGAGGCGCGGGCACTCGAGATCGATTCAGGGATGACCATCGAAGTCTCGGTCGCGGTCGACGGCGGTCGGTCGGCGGTGCTGGCCCGTGTCGTGGCCCTTGCCGGAGAACTGCCCCCGATTGCGCTTGTCGATCAGGGGAACGGAGAGTGGGCCGGCATCCTGCGTCTGTCCGGTCGGGAGGACGTGCAGGTCGCGTTCGAAGCCATCGACGGCGGTGGTGAGAGCGATATCTCCGACCTGACCTCTCTCACCGACCTTGGCGTCGATCCCGCGGTCATTTCTACGACCCGGCCCACGCAACTGCCGCCCGAGGATCCTGGTCCGAATTGGTGGCTCGTCGGGGGCATCGCCGCCGGTTTGAGTGCGTTGGCTCTCCTTGTGGTGTGGGCTGTTGGGTACAAGGTTGACAAACGGTCGGATAACTCCGACAATTCGACAGATGTCGACCAAAGCGCAACCCGGTCCGAACCAGAGCCCGGCGGCTGACACCGGGATACTCGACTACGCGATCGATGAAGAAGTGATCGCAGATTCGCCGGAGGCGTTCAAAGCGCTCGCTGACAGCACCCGACTCGCGATCCTCGACCTCCTCCTCGAACGAGCCGCCACGACGAGCCATCTCGCCGAAGCGCTCGGCAAGCCGAAGGGCACCGTCGGCTACCACTTGAAGGTTCTCGAGAAGTGCGGACTCATCCGCATCGTGCGCACTCGCCAGGTCCGAGCTATGACCGAGAAGTACTACGGCAGGATCGGCCGCACGATCATCATGTCGGGACCGGGGGCGGCGAAAGATCCGCTCTTCATGGTGCACGATGCCCTTCGTGACGTGCAGATCACCGACGGTGAACCGCTGCCGATGTTCACGACCCGACGCGCACGGATCCTCGAGTCCAGAGCGTTGGAGTACGCGTCCCGACTTGCCGACCTTGCAGCCGAATTCGCAGCCGAACCAAGACAGGGCGATCGGGTGTACGGCATGATCACCGGTGTCTATCCGACCGATCTCCCGACCTTCAGATCAAGCGGAGACGGATGACCGACATCGCGGCGAAAGAGGAAAAGAAGCCCAAGGTCCGGCTCGGCGCCAACTACTGGAGGCTGTGGTCGTCGTCGGTCGCCTCGAATCTGGGCGACGGAGTCGCCATGATCGCGTATCCCTGGCTCGCCTCAGCGATCACGCGCAACGCCGTTCTGATTGCCCTCATCGCCGTCGTCCAGCGACTCCCGTGGCTGCTGTTCACGCTGCCGGCCGGGGTCATCACCGACCGGGTCGATCGTCGCAAGCTCATGCTCTGGATGAACGTGTTCCGAACGATCATCACGGTCATCGTCGCGATCGTGGTCTTCGGCCAGTCGTCGACGCTGCCGGCCCCGGGTGAGATATCCGGCGGCATGGACGTAACGACGAACTGGTTTCTCTACCTCACGCTCTTGATCGCAGCACTCGCCTTCGGCATGGCTGAGGTGCTCTACGACAACGCTGCCCAGACGATCCTCCCGGCCATCGTCGAGCCGGAAGGCCTCGAGCGAGCCAACGGCAACCTGTGGGGCGCTGAGATGGTGATGAACAGCTTCATCGGCCCGCCGCTCGGCAGCGTGCTCATCGGAGTCGCCTTCGCCCTCCCGTTCTTCTTCGATGCGGCATCATTCGCGATCTCGGCCGCCCTCCTCCTTCTCGTCGCCGGCAGCTTCCGCGTGGATCGATCCGAGGCGGAACTCGAGGCCAAGGTCGACTGGTGGGGGGAGATCAAGGAAGGCGTCACCTGGCTGTGGCGACACCCACTGCTGCGGCCGATGGCGATCATTCTGGGATTCCTCAATGCGCTAATTGCGGTCACGGTTGCCACCTTCGTGCTCTTTGCCCAAGAGATTCTCGGCGTCACCGCTTTTGTCTTTGCCATCCTCGGTGCGGCGGGCGCGATCGGCGGAGTCCTCGGCAGCGTGCTGTCCCCCCGGGTCTCGAAGGCCATCGGAAGCGGGACGTCTCTCTACACCACGTTCGTCGCGATGGTCGTGACAAGCGCGATCATCGGTCTCACGAGTAGCTGGGCTATCGCGTTCATCGCATTCGCCATCGCGTCATTCTTTGGGGTGCTGTGGAACGTGATCACCGTCTCGCTCCGTCAGACCATCATCCCGGATCATTTGCTCGGCCGCGTCAACTCGGTTTATCGGTTCTTTGCCTGGGGCATGATGCCGATCGGTCTCGCTATCGGCGGTCTTCTCGTCTTCGGGGTCGAATTCGCCGGGGGCTCCCGCGAACTCGCTCTCCGCATGCCGTGGCTGGCGACGGCGGTGGCGTATGTGCTGCTCTTCATTTACGCCGCTCCGAAGTTGACGACCGCGAAGATCGAGGCTGCGAGGGCCGAAGGCGTCGCCGCCAAGGAAGCGGGAGCGGCGGAATCAGTCGAAGACACGGGGGAGTTCGACATCGAACACGAGGCGATTGCAGAGGCCGGAATCCCGGGCGCCATACCGCCGGAGATCGACGACTCGGCCTGACACCCGATCCAT
>JAMBLK010000259.1 GCA_023336855.1 Actinomycetes bacterium | reverse complement strand
TGGGGTGGGAGATCAGCCGACCGGTCGCCGAGGCGCTCTACGCAGGCCTTGTCACCGACACCGGCCGATTTCAGTATTCGTCCACGACTCCCGCTGTGCATCAGATGGCCGCGGATCTTCTCGCTGCAGGCGTTGAACCGGCACCGATCGGCCAGCAACTCTATGAGGAAGCACCATTCGGCTATTTCACCGTCGTGTCGCGAGTTCTCGGTCGTGCACGTCTCGAGGCGGACGCAGGACTCGTATGGACAACGCTGCTACGTGAAGACCTTCGAGAGGCAGGGGTCTCCTGGGAGTCCGTCGATGCTTTGATCGATCTGGTCCGTCTTCCCAGGGAAGCCGGCGTCGCCTGTCTGCTGAAGGAGACGAAGCCCGGGGTCTTGAAAGGGAGCCTTCGTTCCCGCGGCGAGGTTGACGTCGCTGAGATCTCAGCGACGTTCGGAGGTGGTGGACATCGAAACGCGGCAGGGTTCACGTCCGAGCTCGGTGTCGACGAGACGATCAGCCGGATCGTTGGGCTTCTGACGTGAGAAGGTCCGGTATCGGGGATGGGTTCCTCCTCATCGAC
Source organism: Actinomycetes bacterium (assembly GCA_023336855.1). Taxonomy (GTDB): domain Bacteria; phylum Actinomycetota; class Acidimicrobiia; order Spongiisociales; family UBA5794; genus JAHEEL01. The sequence goes on along the minus strand of JAMBLK010000259.1, from coordinate 5,701 downwards.
AAGGAACAGGGCTGGACCAGCCATGATGTTGTGGCGAAGGTGCGCGGCCTCGTGGGAGGCAAAGTCGGTCACGCCGGAACGCTCGATCCGATGGCCACCGGACTCCTCGTCCTCGGCCTCGGTCGCAGCACCCGTTTGCTGCGGTTCGTTCAAGGTTTCGAGAAGGAGTACCAGGCGACCGCCCTGTTCGGTGTTGCGACCGATTCGCTCGATGCAGATGGCGCCATCATCGATCGCTCACCGCTCCCGGTAGATGTAGCGGATTTGGAAGCGGTGGCGGAACGATTCCGCGGCTCGATCTTGCAGATTCCTCCGATGGTGTCGGCGAGGAAGGTCGAGGGGAAACGTCTCTACGAACTGGCACGAGCCGGTCAAGTCGTCGACCGCGAGGCCCGACCGGTCACCATCTACTCGCTTGTCTTCACCGATCTTGCACCGTCCGACTATCCGGAAGTGTCGTTCGACGTCGTCTGCAGCACCGGCACGTACATACGGACGCTCGCCGACGACCTTGCGAGAGCACTCGGCGGGCGGGCCCACCTCACGAAGCTCCGAAGAGTCAGAAACGGAACGGTCGACGTCGCCGACGCTGCGAGCATCAACCAGATCGAAGCCGCCCAGGCCGACGAAACGATCGCATCTCTCGTCATCGACCCTGCGGCGGCTCTTGCAGACATCCCCGGTATCGAGATCGAGGCGTCCTACGTGCCGGGGATACGCAACGGTGTCGCGATCCCCGCCGCCACGCTGATCGGCGATGGCGATGTTTCGGATCAGGGACTCGTCCGCATCCTTGCCGATGGAGCATTGCTCGGCGTCTACCGGATCGACGGACCGTCGGCGAAGCCGGAGGTCATCACCGCATGATCATCTACCAGGGCAACCCGGCCGGGTGGGACGCACCGGAGAACGGGACGGCCGTTGCAATCGGCGTGTTCGACGGGATGCATCTCGGGCACCGCCGCGTCCTCGAGTCGATGGGCGACGTTGACCCGGATCTTGTCAGAGTCGCTATGACCTTCGGCACCCATCCCGCGAGCCTGTTGTCGCCCGACGGTGCACCCCCACGATTGAGCACGCTCAAGCGTCGCTTCGACCTCTTCGAGGATGCCGGCATCGAGCGTGTTGCCGTGCTGGGATTCGACGAAGGGATGCGAGCCATGGCAGCGGAGGATTTCGTCCTCCAATTCCTCGTTGAAGGTTTGAACGCACACTTCGTGGTCGTCGGCGTTGGATTCCGATTCGGACGAGGTGCCGTCGGCACCACCGAAACGCTTTCGAAATTGGGCCAACGCCACGGATTCCAGGTCGAGGTGGTCGACATCGCCTGTGACGATGGTAGGGAGATTCGGTCGACCGCCATCAGAGAGGCTCTCCATGACGGGGACGTCGTTCGGGCAGCGGCGATGCTCGGCCGGCCGTACGACCTCGAAGGAATCGTTGTTCCCGGCGACGGACGCGGACGGGAGATCGGTATCCCGACAGCGAACGTGTCGTTCCCCGCAATGCTGACGATTCCCCGTCGCGGTGTTTACGCCGTGACCGCCGTCATCGACGGCGTATCCCATCCGGCCGTCGCGAACCTCGGTACCCGGCCCACGTTCGGTGGGGAGGACGAAGTCCTGGAGATCCACATCCTCGAATTCGATCGAGACCTCTACGGCAAGCACCTCAGCGTCGAGTTCATCGGACGGATTCGCGATGAACGCCGGTTCGATTCGGCCGACGATCTGCTCCTCCAGATCCACGCGGACATCATGTCCGCCATCGAGATGTTGGCCGAACACACCTCTTGACTCCGGGCCACCGCCCGTGCATCGTGGTGACGTCGCCCGCACTCCCCGGGATCGGATCCCATCGTGCCGGGTCTCCTCTTCGCCGCGGGCTTCGCCGCTGCATCGGTCCTCTCCACCGTCTCCTCCCCCACGGTCTTCTCCGAGCCGCCCGCCTCCACGACCGTCGAGGCGATCCTCGAGTCGGCGTCGCCCGGCGACGGCCTCGGACTTGCGCCTTCTCCCGACTCCGGGCCGTCCCGGCTACCTGAACGGTCTCCGTTCGTTCCCTTCGGTGGTGCCGGACTCGGGGGAGCCGTCATGATCGGTTCGGTCCTCATACGCCGCCGCGGTGGTGGAGCGCGTGACGATGCAGGCCCCCTCTTCGTCTACGTCCCGGGTCATGGGGGAGACCCCGATGGATTCGACGATCTTGCCGGCCGGATCGGCGTCGATCCGAGCGATGTCCGGGTCTTCGACTACCGATGGGCATGGGCGTCGAGCGATCCGGTGGAAGCATCCCGCTGGGCGCCCACGGGCGATGCTGCCGATGCTCTCGGCGCGTACCTCGCTGCTCTCGGATCGGATGGGAGGCCGATCTACCTCGTTGGACACAGCAAGGGCGGAGCGGTCATCACGGAGGTAGTCGGTCGATGGGACGCCCATCCAGAGATCGGAGTCGACGCGGTGGTTGGTGCTGCGATTCTCGATCCGCCGATCGCATCCGGACCACTGGGGTTGCTGCAGAGCATCGGATGGTTGCACGGAAATACAGCGGACGACGGTCTCTTCAATCCGGTGCGGTGTGGTTGGAACGGATGCGTGGACATCAGGGATGGGCTTGGCGAGCGGTCTGGTGTGGAAGTCGTGATCGTTCGAAACCCCGATGCCGGGTTTACGAACTTCTGGGGTCGCCCGGACGATGTTCGGGTCTACGACCTGGATGATGGTGATGGAAGCCTGTTTGAACGCTTCCCCGATGTGCTCGGCATGTGGCAACGCATGGGAGAGGCCCACAACTCGGTGCTGCACAGTGACACGGTGGCCGACTGTATCGCGTCGGAGGCCAGAGCTAGCGGTTCATGTGACTGGCCGGAGCCTCCAAGCATCCGGGCCGTCTGGGGGAGCGGGAGCTCCGGTGCGGGGCCCCTGGTTCGCTAGCGATGTGACCGCGTTCTGAAATTGCCGAGACACTCCGTTCAAACAATTTCGAAGGGCTCGCTTGTTAGGCCATGGCCTTGCTATCATCCCGTTTCGGGCAATCGCCCGCGTACTCTGTCGCGAAGGAAAGAATCCTCGTGAACGACACAAAAACAGTCGTTGATGAATTTGGAACGCACGCTACGGACACCGGTTCGCCGGAGGTCCAGGTGGCGCTGCTCACCGAACGCATCAATCATCTAACCGAGCATCTCAAGGTCAACAAAAAGGACCACCACAGCCGTAGAGGGCTGTTGATGATGGTTGGTAAGCGCAGGCGACTCCTCCGGTACCTCAACGACCAAGATGTTGAGCGCTACCGGTCGCTCATCGCGAAACTGGGATTGCGCCGATAACGCAGACGGAGACGGCTTTCGGGCCGCCTTCGGCGTATTTGGCGTCCCCACGCATGTAAGCGCGGAAGTTCCAGTTGTCAGTGGATGGGCCTCGGCTCCGTCGAGACCCGCCCACTGCCAATTGGCCTCCGCATCAACGAAGGAGAGATCCAATTGGCTGAGACTGCCATCCGTGGGCTCATCGGTAACGTGGAAGTCGAATTCCGCGCCGGTGAATTGGCCCAACTCGCCGACGGCGCCGTTACGGTGCGCGTTGGAGACACTGAAGTCCTCGTCACCGCAACCGCATCGACGCGATTGCGCGAAGGCGCCGACTTTTTCCCCCTGACCGTGGACGTCGAAGAGCGTATGTACGCCGTCGGCAAGATCCCGGGCTCGTTCTTCCGTCGTGAAGGACGTGCAACGGAGAAGGCCATCCTGACGTGCCGGCTCATCGACCGTCCACTCCGTCCCAACTTCCCCGACGGCTATCGCAACGACACACACGTCGTCGCGACCATCTTGTCGGCCGACCTCATCAACGCTTACGACCTTCCTGCGCTCAACGGCGCGTCGGGCGCATTGACGTTGAGTTCGCTTCCGTTCGATGGACCGATCGGCGCCGTCCGGCTCGCGCTCATCGACGGGGCATGGATTGCCTTCCCGACGTATGAACAGCTCGAGGACGCCGTCTTCGATCTTGTCGTCGCAGGGAAGCGCAATGAGTCCGGTGAGGTCGACATCGCAATGGTCGAAGCTGGAGCCACCGAGAACGGGTATCGACTGTTCAAGGACGGCCAGCAGGCGAGCGATGAAGAGACCGTTGCCCGCGGCCTCGAAGAGGCGAAGGGCTACATCGCCACGTTGATCGACATGCAGCTCGAGTTGCTCGAGGCGGTCGGTCCTGCCGAAGCCGTCGAGTGGCCCGTCAACGAGGCCTACTCGGCCGAGATGTACGAGCGCGTCGAGGCGATCGCCAAGCCGAAGCTCGAAGCACTCGGCACGATCGCCGACAAGTCCGAGCGTCTTGCGGCGGAGGCTTCGACGAAGGAAGCTGTCCTCGCCGAACTGGGGCTCGAAGAGGATGATGCGGCCGGCGAAAAGGCCGCCAAGGCAGCGTTCCGCAAGGTCCAGAAGAACGTCATGCGTTCACGCGTCGTCGCAGAGGGCGTCCGTCTCGACGGTCGCGGTCTCACCGATGTGCGTGAGATCGACGTCAAGGTCGGGATGATCCCTGAGGCCCACGGGTCGGGATTGTTCCGTCGTGGCGAGACGCAGGTGCTGAACGTCACCACGCTCGGCATGCTCAAGATGGAGCAGATGCTCGACACGATCTCCATCGAAGACTCCAAGCGGTACATGCACCATTACAACATGCCGCCGTTCGCCACTGGCGAAGCCGGCTTCATGCGTGGTCCGAAGCGTCGTGAAATCGGTCACGGTGCGCTCGCCGAGAAGGCGCTCCTGCCCGTCATCCCTGACGACGAAGAGTTCCCGTATGCGTTCCGCCTCGTTTCCGAGGTTCTGATGTCGAACGGATCATCGTCGATGGCCTCGGTCTGCGGATCGTCGCTCTCGTTGATGGACGCCGGCGTTCCGATCGCGGCTCCGGTCGCCGGAATTGCGATGGGCCTCATCAACCACGATGACAAGTTCGTGACACTGACCGACATCCTCGGTGCTGAGGATGCGCTCGGTGACATGGACTTCAAGGTCGCAGGGACCGAGGACATGATCACGGCGTTGCAGCTCGACACCAAGATCGAGGGCCTCCCCGCTCAGGTGCTCATCGACGCGATGGGCCAGGCGAAGGATGCCAGGATGTTCATCCTCGGCAAGATGGCCGAAGTGCTCCCCGAGCCTCGCCCAGAGCTCGCCGCGAAGGCCCCGAAGATCGAAGCGATCATGATCCCGAAGGACAAGATCGGTGAGGTCATCGGACCGAAGGGCAAGACGATCCGAGAGCTCGAGGAAGAGACCGGTGCGAAGATCGAGATCGAAGACGACGGAACCATCCGCGTCGGCGCTCCTGATACGACGTCATTGGAACTCGCCAAAGAGCGGATCCTGGCCATCGGCTACCCGCCGGAGGCGAATGTCGGTGAGACGTATGAAGGCGAAGTCGTGAACATCACGAAGTTCGGTGCCTTCGTCAACATCCTGCCGGGACGTGACGGCCTGCTGCACATCTCGAAGATCGGTGGCGGAAAGCGCATCGACAAGGTTGAGGACGTTCTCGCCCTCGGCGACAAGGTCGACGTCGTGGTCCGTGAGATCGACGATCGCGGCAAGGTCAGCCTTGACCTCGCCGGCGCACCGACACCGTCTAACGACGGTGGCTCGGAGCCGAAGAGCGATGAACGTCGCTCCGATCGGAACGAGGGACGCCGTGAT
>JAMBLK010000258.1 GCA_023336855.1 Actinomycetes bacterium | reverse complement strand
TTCGGTTTCACCGATCTGTTCTTCATCGGCGGATACGCCCTGGTTCTCATCGGATTCGCGTCTCTTCCACACACCGCCGGCCACTCGCTGCAGCGTGCCCGGGTGGCCTTCGACGGGGTCATCGGTGCGATCTCTGTCGGTGCGCTCCTCTGGGTGTTCGTCCTCGATCAAGTCGTCGTCGGCCTCGAAGACGCGCCAATCGGTGACCGAATCTTCGGTTCGATGTATCCGCTCATCGATCTCGCAGTTGTTGTCATCATCATGATCGTCACGGTGCGTCGATCCAGTCACCGATTCGACCTGCGCATGCTGCTGTTCACCGGCGCCGTGCTTCTCCAGGCGATCGCCGACGTGAGCTATCTGGTCGAAGGCATCGGCCAGAGCTTCACCGAGGCGGAGCCACTGTTCGTGGTCTACCTCGCTGCTGCCGCGCTGTTCCTCGCTACCGCGCTGGTTGTCGACCGCGTTCCGCCCCCGCGGGAGTACGCGGATCGCCGACTCCCTCTCTGGTCGATCCTCGCGCCGTACAGCGCTGCTGTCATCATGGTCGGCGTGCTCGTGTTCCGACTCTGGGACACAGACCTCAACCAGGGTGATCGAGTCCTCCTCATAGCGACGTTGATCGTTGCTGTGCTGGTCATCGGTCGCCAGGGCATCGCCATTCGTGAGAATCGGAAGATCGTCGAGCAGCAGCGATCTGATCTCGTGTCCTCGATCTCTCACGAACTCAGAACACCGCTGACCGCGATGGTCGGATTCGTCGCCGTGCTCCAGGAGGATCCGAAACTCCACCTGGAGGAGCGAATCGAGATGATCGACGTCGTTGCGGAACAGGGAGCTCATCTTGAGAGAATCGTTGAGGACCTTCTGGTCCTGGCTCATGATGACCCGAGTCGGGTGGGCCTGACGACAGCAGAGCATCCCATTGGTCCGATTGTGGAGAGCGCAGTTCGGTCCGCCGGATGCGAGCCACCCTTCGCGACGACCGAGATCGAACCCGGCCTCACGGCGGTCGTCGACGACGGGCGTCTCGTTCAGATTCTCGTCAATCTCCTTTCCAATGCACAGCGATACGGAGGGGATCGGTGCCTGATCGTTGCGAAGTCAGAGAGCACCAGGCTGATCGTCGAAGTGCACGACTCAGGACCCGGTGTACCGAAGAAATACGAACTGACGATCTGGGAGCGGTTCGAGCGCGGCCCGAACCGCTACAACGCCAGCATCCCCGGATCAGGCATCGGCCTTGCGATGGTTCGTACCATCGCAGAGGCTCATGGCGGACGGGTCGGCTACCGCGAGTCCGAGCGACTTGGCGGAGCATGCTTCTCGATCGATCTTCCCGGAATCGTCGGCAAGATCGAGCCAGGCGTCATGGCACCGTCCACAACCCTGGCGATTGGCTGAGACGGAGCTGCCAGCTACCAGCTTCGAGCCGCAAGCGGGAAGTAGCGATCGCCGATGAACGATCGGTCTTGCTGGTAGCTGGTGGCTGGTAGCTGGCAGCTCAAGCCCACTGCTTTATGTGTCAGGTGTCTCGTCCAGCCTTCTCGAACCCCAAGGCGTCTCCTTCTACGGTCACTTCGATCTTGTCTCCGTCGCGGAAGGTTCCGTCCAGGATTGCCATCGCCAGCGGATCGCCGATCGCCGTCTGGAGGAGGCGCTTGAGGGGCCGTGCCCCGTACACGGCGTCGTAGCCGTGCTCCGTCAGCCAGTCGGCGGCTCCGTCCGTCAGTTCGAGGCCGATGCGTCGATCGGCGAGACGTGCTGCGAGTCCGGTGAACTGGATCAGCGTGATCTTCTTGAGGTCGTCCTTCGTGAGTCGATGGAACACGATCACGTCGTCGATCCGGTTCAAGAACTCGGGACGGAAGTGGACTTTCACCGCTTCCATCACACGTGTCTCGATCACGTCCTCAGGAAGCTCCGGATCGATGAACTCCGAACCGAGATTCGAGGTCATGATCAGTACCGTGTTCGAGAAGTCGACGGTGCGGCCCTGCCCATCGGTCAGTCTTCCATCGTCGAGCAGTTGGAGCAGGACGTTGAACACATCCGGGTGGGCTTTCTCAACCTCGTCGAGGAGGATCACGGAGTAGGGACGCCGGCGGACCGCTTCGGTCAATTGGCCGCCTTCGTCGTACCCCACGTATCCCGGAGGTGCGCCGATCAGACGGCTCACCGAGTGCTTCTCCATGTACTCCGTCATGTCGATGCGCACCATGGCTCGCTCGTCGTCGAACAGGAAGCCTGCGAGGGCACGGGCGAGTTCGGTCTTGCCGACGCCCGTCGGTCCGAGGAAGAGGAAGGAGCCGATCGGCCGATTCGGATCGGAGAGCCCAGCCCGAGACCGCCGGATCGCGTTCGCCACCGATTCCACGGCGTCGTTCTGACCGACGACCCGCTCATGGAGGTGTTCTTCGAGGCGGACGAGCTTGTGCACTTCGCCCTCCATCAACTTCGCAACCGGGATCCCGGTCCAGCGACTCACTACCTCGGCGACGTCTTCCTCGTCGACCTCCTCCTTCAGCATCTTGGTGACCGACTGGAGCTCCTCGAGCTTCGCCTGGCGCTCTGCGAGATCGCCCTCGAACGAGGGGAGTGATCCGTAGCGGAGCTCCGCCGCCTGCTGGAGATCGCCGTCTCGCTCCGCTCGGTCAGCAGTTGCACGGGTCTCTTCGATGTCGTGCTTCACGGAGCGTATGCCGTCGATCGCGTCCTTCTCCAGTTGCCAGTGAGCGGACAGCTCGTCGAGATCCTCGGCGAGATCGGCGAGCTCCTGCTCGATCGCTGCGAGTCGCTCCATCGAAGCAGCATCGGTCTCCTTGGTAAGCGCTTGGCGTTCGATCTCGAGCTGTCGGCGGCGTCGGGTCAATTCGTCGATCTCTTCCGGCATGGAATCGATCTCGATGCGGAGATGTGAAGCGGACTCGTCGACGAGGTCGATCGCCTTGTCGGGGAGGAGGCGACCGGTGATGTAGCGATCGGAGAGCACGGCAGCGGCGACCAGCGAAGCGTCGGTGATCCGAACTCCGTGGTGGACTTCGTAGCGCTCCTTGAGGCCGCGCAGGATCCCGATGGTTTCTTCCACCGTCGGCGGCTCGACGAGAACGGGCTGGAAGCGACGCTCAAGTGCCGGATCCTTCTCGATGTACTTCCGGAACTCATCGAGGGTCGTTGCCCCGATCATCCGAAGTTCACCACGTGCGAGCATCGGCTTCAGCATGTTGGAGGCATCCATCGAGCCTTCCGCGGCGCCGGCTCCCACGATGGTGTGCATCTCGTCGATGAAGGTGATGATCCGCCCTTCGGCAGCCTTGATCTCATTCAGAACGGCCTGAAGCCGCTCTTCGAACTCACCCCGAAACTTGGCGCCGGCAACGAGCGTGCCCATGTCGAGGCCGACGATCCTCTTGTTCTTCAGGCCTTCGGGTACGTCACCGTCGATGATCCGTTGGGCGAGTCCTTCGACGATGGCGGTTTTCCCAACACCGGGTTCACCGATGAGTACCGGGTTGTTCTTCGTCCGGCGTGACAGCACCTGGATCGTCCGTCGGATCTCCTCGTCGCGGCCGATCACCGGGTCGAGCTTGCCTTGCTGGGCGAGTTCGGTGAGGTCGCGCCCGTACTTCTCGAGCGGTGCGAACGTGTCCTCGGGGTTCTGCGATGTGATCCGCTGGCTGCCGCGCACCTCGGTGAGTGCTCCGAGGATCGCACCCTTTGTGACGCCTGCTTTGCGTAGGAGGTCCCCGGTCTGTCCGGTGAAGGCGGAGAGAGCCAGCAGCAGGTGCTCGACCGAGATGTAGTCGTCCTTCAGGGCCTGGCGTTCGTTCTCGGCTCCCTCGAATACCGCAACCGAATCCGGAGAGAAGGTCGCTTCACTTCCTCCGACCACGGCGGGTATCGCTGAGAGCGCCCGGTCAACCGGGCCGGTGATGTCTGTCGCGTGGATGTCGAGTTTCGCGAGGATGGGGTAGATGAGCCCGTCGGTCTGGGCGAGGAGGCCTGCGAGGAGGTGCTCGGGTTCCACGTACGGTTGGGTACGCTGCGTTGCGAGGTCGCGTGCCGAGAGGATGGCTTGTTGGGATTTCTGCGTGAAGGCGTTGAAGTCCATGGGAGTCCGTTCTTCGTCGTTTCAGGTTTGTCAGTAGTTCAACACCAAGAATGATACACGTATGCCAGGAAACTTGAGTCGGTATGTGTCAAGTTCGACAGAAGGGGGGTTGTGGTGAGCTTCATCGAGCGAGGCGGTTGGTGGGTGATTGGCCAGATCCTCCTCTTTGGGTTGTACGCACTTGCGATGCTCGGTACCGAGGGCATCACCGAAGGGATCGGTCTGGATTTCGCCAGGCTCGTCGGTATCGGGATGGTGGTGGTTGCTGTGATCATCGGGACCTGGTCGTTCGTCGTTCTCGGTCGGAATCTCACGATCTACCCGTTCCCGGTCCATGAGGCAACGCTCACGGATCGTGGGCCGTACCGACTGGTCAGACACCCGATCTACCTCGCAGTCATCGTCGGTGCCGTTGGATTGGCGCTCGCGTGGCTCAACACGGCC
>JAMBLK010000257.1 GCA_023336855.1 Actinomycetes bacterium | reverse complement strand
GCCGAGATCGTCGTGTCGTCCAACGACGGCCTCTACTTCTTCGACCGATCGGGGATGGTCGTCGACCGATGGGGCGGAGAGACGCGAGGATCCGGCGTGGGCGATTTCGCGTTCCCCGACGCTTTCGCCATCGATCCGACGACCGGCGACTTCTACGTTGCCGACACGCTCAACCGACGGGTTGTCGCCCTCGACGACGAGGGCAACGTTCTCTGGATCTCCGGACAACCCGACCAGGACGGTCAGATCGTCGGCTTCTGGCAGCTACCGCGCTCGGTCGTGGTCGGCCAGGACGGCATGATCTACGTCACGGACACGTTCCGTGCCCAGAGCGATTGCGCAGGTACCGGCCACATCGTCGTTCTCGATCCAACGGGCGCACTCGTCGGTGAGTTCGCAGCAGCGGGCCGAACCGAGAACACGTTCAGCTTCCCGGAGAAGATGGCCGTTGCGCCGGACGGTTCGTTCGCCATCGCCGATAGAGAGAACAACCGGGTGGCTCTCTTCACCGTCGGCCCCATGCCGCCTGCCGATTCCCTCGAACAGAGCACCTACGAACAGTCGTTCATCAGGATCGCTCCGTGACGCAACCCGACGCCACCGAGGACACGACCGGGGTTCCACTGGTCGTTCTCGAGGGTGTCGGTGTTCGCATCGGGTCGACCCAGATCCTGCGGGATGTCACGCTCGAGATCGACGCCGGCGAAGTTGTCGGACTGTTCGGCGCCAACGGCGCGGGGAAGACCACCGTGCTGCGTCTCATCGCGACGCTGATCCGACCGGCGCAAGGATTCGGAACCGTTCTCGGAGCCGACCTCTCATCGTCGGAGCGCTACGACGTTCGTCGGCGCATCGGCATGATCGGCCACGTCCCCGGCATCTTCCCGGAACTCACGCTCGCCGAGAACCTCCGCTACGCGGCGCGTGTCGCCGGGGTGCCAACCGACCGTGTTGGAGGGGCACTCGCCGCGGTCGGGCTGGGCGGCGCCGCGGACAGGACCGCAGGCGCCGCATCGCACGGCATGCAACGAAGGACGGAGTTCGCCAGAGAGCTGATGATCGACCGATCGCTGCTGCTGCTCGACGAACCGCACTCGGCTCTAGATCGCGACGCGGTCGATCTCGTTGAAGGCCTCATCGAGCGGAAGGCCGCCGAAGGTGGCGCCGTCGTCGTGGTCTCCCACGACCGGGATCGTGTCAGGGCGATCGCCCACCGCACCGTCGATCTGATCGGCGGGACGCTCGTATGACGACGGGATTCTGGCACCAGGTTCGTGCGGTCATCGATCGCGATCTCCTTCGAGAGCGGCGCCAGGGCGACATGCTGTGGATCACGATCCCATTCGGGGCGATAGCGCTCCTCCTCATCCCCCTCGCGATCGGGACGGACGCGGTCTTGCTCAGAGAGATCGGTCCCGGCATGTACTGGGTGATTGTGATGCTGTTCGGGGTTCTCGTTGCGGTCAGCCGGGCATCGAGGGAGACGCTCCCGCAGCAGGACGCGTCCGCCCTCCTCGGCCTCGATCCGGCCGCCGGATTCGTCGGCAGAACAGCCTCATCGGCAGTGTTTCTCCTGATCTTCGAGGTGGTTGTGGGCGTTGTCGCTGTCGGTCTCTATGACATCTCCCTCATCGGTATCGGCTGGCTCGTCACCACCATGTTGCTGGTCGCGATCGGCCTCGCGCTCCTCGGAACATTGACCGCAGCGATCGTGAACAGCTCGACCGCAGGCGCTGCCCTGGTGCCCCTTCTCGTCGCCCCATTGTCCGTCCCGTTGTTGCTCGGAGCCACCCAGACCTACGACGGATTACAGGGGGGATACAGTATCCTTTCTTGGGTATTGCTGATGGTTGCCGTCGTCCTCGTTGTGTCCATTATCGGGGTCCTGACGGCCCGGCCCTTACAGGAGACGTGATGCAGTCACAGGTGCGGATTCGCAGGTGGCCCTGGGTGGCGATAGCGCTCTCGTTGGCCGTCGCATTCACGCTCTCGATGATCAGTCCCGCGGACTCGGTGCAGGGTGATCTCGTCCGAATCATGTACGTCCACGTCCCCGCTGCATGGCTCGCCTATACGGCGTTCTTCGTGACGTTCGTCGGCAGCGTGGCGTACCTCGTCACCAAGAATCTCCGATGGGATCGGATCGCCGCCGCAAGCGCCGAGATCGGCGTCTACTTCACCGGCCTGGCACTGTCACTCGGGATGATCTGGGCCAAGCCGACGTGGGGGGTCTGGTGGACATGGGATGCCCGGCTGACCTTCACGTTCATCATGTTCTTCGTCTACCTCGGCTACCTGGCCCTACGGAGAACCACAGACGATCCGATCGCCAGGGCATCGAGATCGTCGGTCCTCGGCATCCTCGGTGCGATCCAGATTCCTCTCGTCCACTTCTCGGTCCTGTGGTGGCGCACCCTTCATCAGCCGCCGTCGCTCATCCGACCCGACGGGCCGGCGATCCAGGACTCGTTGATGCTCGCAGCGCTCATCGTCGGTGTACTCGCCTTCACCATCGTGTACGTCGCTCTGATGGTGAAGCGGATCGAGTTGATCCACCTCGAAGAGAAGCGACTCGCCGTGGAGCAGTCGATCAGACGCCCCGTCGCCGGCGAGGCCGTCACCGCACCAGAACTGGGGGCCTCCTGATGAGTGACTGGGGCTGGGTGACGTTCGCCTACGGAGTCGCCTACGGGAGCCTCGCGTTGTACGCACTGTCGATTGTGTTACGGATCCGGACGGCCCGACGAGAAATCGGAGACAACGAATGAAGCGCTATTGGAAGTTCATCGTGCCCGCGGGGATCGTGGTCGTCGTGATCGCCGTTCTCGTCGTGAGCTTGAACTCGAGCCTCGTCTACTTCAACACTCCGACTGAGCTCATGAGCCAGGAGCCCGGTGATGCCCGTCTCCGACTGGGTGGCCAGGTCGTTGCCGGCAGTGTCACCGACACGACGGGTGGAGTCGCCTTCGAGGTGACCGACGGTCGCGAAGCGATCGACGTCTTCTACGTCGGAGCGCCCCAGCAGCTCTTCCAGGAAGGCATCGGCGTCGTCGTCGAAGGCACCTGGGACGGGACGCTCTTCCACTCGGACACGATGCTCGTCAAACACGACGAGACGTACAGCACCGATGAGGGTGAGTACGATCCTGAGAATCCCTACGGTGATGGATCGGACCAGGCGTGATCGCCCTCGCGGGGTATACCTCGATCCTCGTCGCTCTCGTATCAGCCGTTGCACTCACCATCCAGGGCTGGAGAGTCTCGCGGACGGAGGAGCCGGATCCGTCACGGCTCAAGTACCCCGTCATCGGCCTGGCGCTCGGCGGCGTGATCGCGTTCCTCCTGCTGGAGCTCGGCATCCTGACGCACGACTTCTCGATCGCGTACGTTGCGAAGAACACCGCGCTCGCCACACCGTTCGTGTTCCTCCTCGCAGCGGGGTGGGCCGCCCTCGCCGGTAGCGTCGTGCTGTGGGGGCTCATGCTCTCCGTGTTCACCTGGCTCGTCTGGCGCACGGTCAAGAAAGGCGACGGTCTCGGCGTACTCGCTCTCGCGATCATGGGGGCCGTGTCGATCTTCTGGTTCGGTCTCATGGCAACCGTTGCGAATCCTTTCGAGATCTGCACCAGCGTCGTCAACGGCTTCTGCGGTACGACGTCGTTGCTCCCGTTCGGACAGACGGCGGCACCGTTGGACGGGATCGGGCCGAACCCGTTGCTCGCGAACCACATTCTGATGGCGGTCCATCCTCCGCTGCTCTACGTGGGCTACGTCGGCTTCACCGTTCCGTTCTCGTTCGCCATCTCCGCGCTGATCAGGGGCGAGACGGGCCGGGTGTGGCTCGACCGCACGCACCGCTGGTCGCTCGTCACCTGGATCTTCCTCACCGCCGGCATCCTGCTCGGAGCCTGGTGGAGCTACGAGGTCCTCGGCTGGGGCGGTTACTGGGCGTGGGATCCGGTGGAGAACGCGGCGTTGCTTCCATGGCTCGCCGCCACGGCGTTCATCCACTCCGCGATCGTCCAGCGCCGTCGCTCGATGCTCCAGGCCTGGAACTTCGTACTCGTCATCACGACGTTCGCCCTCACGGTCTTCGGCACGTTCCTGACCCGCTCTGGCGTCATCTCTTCGGTTCATGCCTTCAGCCTGTCCGTCGTGGGCCCCCTGCTGCTCATCTTCCTTGCCGTCATCGTTTTCGGCTCATTCGGGCTGTTCGCCTATCGGGCGAACACGGTGGCGTCGTCCCCGCGCCTGGATTCACTGGTGTCGCGCGAGGGCTTCATCCTGCTCAACAGCCTCTTGATGACCCTGTTCGGGTTCACCGTGCTCTTCGGCACGTTGTACCCGCTGCTCGTCGAGGCCTTCACCGGGCGGGAGGTTGCCGTAGGCCGACCGTTCTTCGATCGTGTAGCTGTGCCGCTCGCCTTCCTCCTGCTGCTCGCGATCGGCTTCGGCTCGACGGCGCCGTGGCGGGTTGCGACAGGGAAGGTATTGTGGCAGCGGACCAGAGTGGGTCTCAACGTCGGTCTCGCCGTGGCGGTGTTCACCGTGCTCGTCGGCGTCCGGTCGGTCTCCGTCATCGTGATCATCGCTCTCGCCGGGTTCGCCATCGGCAACATCGTCGCCTTCTACTTCCATCAGTCATCCCGGGCCCACAATGGCGGGAAGTCGTGGCCTGTGGCACTCGGCTCGACGGTCCGCAACGAGAAGGGCTTCTGGGGCGGGCAGATCGCCCACATCGGGATCGCGCTCGTTGCGGTCGCGATCGGCACCACGTCGGCATTGGCGGTGCGCACCGAGGTTCCGCTCGTGGTTGGGGAGACCGTCGTCGTCGAAGGCTACTGTTTCCAGTATCTGGAATCCTTCTCCAGGGTCGAGCCGGAGCGAGACGTCCATGGAGCCAGGGTCGCCGTCCTCGACTCGACGTGCACGAACACGAGCGTCGTGCTCGAGCCCCGACTCCACAACTACCCGAAGTTCGGGCAGACGATCACGACGCCACAGGTGTGGACGACCTGGGTCGACGACGTGTATCTGACCATCGCCGCCATCGACGAGACCGGTCTGCGCCTGAAGGTTCTGATCTTCCCGCTCCAGTGGTTGCTCTGGTTCGGTGGGCTCACGATCGTCGCAGGCGGAGTTCTCGCGCTCGGTCGGAAACCCCGCCGCACCTCCGCGACGTCTAAGCAACGTGAAGAACGTGAGAACGCCGATGCTTGAATCTCGACGAGGCCTGTTGTGGCTGGTCGTTCCTCTGATCGCTCTCGTGGTGCTCGTTGTGGCCCTGTGGCCCGGTGACGACACCGCTGCCGATCCCGAGGCGCGCGCCTACAGCCTCGCGATCTCTCTGAAGTGTCCGATCTGCGCCGGGGAGTCCCTTGCCGGATCCCAGACGGACCTCGCAAAGGACCTGAGGGTGCGGATCGATGAGGAGATCGCGGCCGGCCGAACCGACGACGAGATCATTGCGAGCTTCGTCGAGAGCTACGGGGAGCAGATCCTCCTCGACCCACCGAGCACCGGTTGGGGCGTCATGTTGTGGGCCGTCCCACTCGGCGTGCTCGTCATCGGCGTAGTCGCCATCGTCGGACTGCGACGCAAGGATCGTGAACCGGTAGGAGAGAAGAAGTGAAAGATCAACGAATCGCCGAACAGATCGCCCAGGTCGACAACGACCTCGCGGATATCGCCGACCAACTGGAGGCGGGTGACCTCGACGAGGCGACGGCCGGGCGCCTGCGTTCCGCATATCAGGAGGAGCGAGCCTCTCTGCAGACACAACTCGATGAGGCGCCGGCGTCCAAGCAGGACGCAGACGAGCATCATGAGGGCGCCGACACGTCCGAGGGGCGATCGAGGGGCCGGGCCATCGCCGGGACCGTGATCGTCGGCATCGCAGCGGTGGTCGTCGCCGTCGTGGCGATCGTGTCACTGCAGGAACAGACACCGGCAGGCAACATGACCGACGGAATCGCCACCGATGTCCTCGAGCAAGG
>JAMBLK010000256.1 GCA_023336855.1 Actinomycetes bacterium | reverse complement strand
TGGTTGCCGACGAGGGAACTCCGCATGCGGGCCGGTTCCTCTCTCACTACGCGCGGTCGAAGTACCTCGGTGAGCGAGCGTTCTTCGACGAGGCGTCGAAACGAGGCATCGAAGCCGTCGCGGTCAATCCGTCTTCGGTACAGGGTCCGGGCCGGGCCGACGGATCCGCCCTGCTGCTCCGTTACGCGCTCGGCATGCGACGGCCGATCGTGATCGATGCGATGCTCTCGGTCGTTGACATTCAGGACGCCGCACGGGCGCACCTCGCGGCAGCGATTCGCGGGAGACCCGGGCGGCGATACCTCATCAGTGGGGCGTCGGTAGGGATTCGAGAAGCGGTGGCGCTGCTCGCAGATGCGGCAAAGCGTCCAATCGACCCGATCGTTTTGCCCCCGTGGGCGGGAGAGGCGGCCTATCCGCTCGCCGCAGCAGCGGGCTTGCTCGGAGGAGACGCACCGGTCTGTGTCGAGATGCTGCGGACGCTTCTCCACGGCCATCGGTTCGATTCGTCCCTGTCGATCAGCGAATTGGGGATGGCGTACACGCCGCTCAACGACACGTTCGGCCGGACCGTCGACTGGCTCTCCGATCAGGGACTCCTGTAGCACTGACATATTGGGCTGACCGGTCGGTACGATGCCTCCCCGTGGCCGCACCGCTCAACTCCGTGCTCGAACGCTTCGGCCGAGACCTCGTCCCGCCGATCCCCGGTCGCTTCGTCGTACCTCCTGCACTTCGATCGATCGTGCTGGCCGGCATCGCCTTCCGCACCGGACGCAGCGTCATCGGCGTCGTACCGGGGGAGCGCGAGGCGGAGGACCTCGCTGAAGACGTCGCACTGTTCGCGACGGATGTTCATCACCTTCCCGCGTGGGAGACACTCCCGTTCGAGCATGTCTCGCCGAGCATCTCGACGATGGCGGATCGCATCGTTGCTCGTCACGCCCTCGCAAGTGATGGCCAGTCGATCATTGTCGCGTCGGTGAGGGCCGCTACCCAGCGTCTCAGTCCATCTTCCGTGGATCCGGTTCACATCACGGCCGGCACGGACACGTCGTTCGATGACCTCATCCACCACCTATCCGATCTTGGCTACCGGCGGACGGATCGGGTCGAGAGCCGGGGAGAGTTCGCGGTGCGGGGAGGCATCGTCGACGCCTTCTCGCCGCAGGCTCCACAGCCGGTGCGGCTCGACTTCTGGGGAGACACCGTAGAGGAGATCCGACCGTTCGCAGTATCGACCCAGCGATCTGAGGGCTCGGTCGAAGAGATCAGCTTGTTCCCTGCAGGGGAGATGTTGATCTCGGACGAGATGCGGGTTCGTGCTGCCGAGCTCCTTGCCGAAGCTCCCTGGGGGTCGTCGACGTGGGAACGTATCTCAGAAGGAATCCGATTCCAGGGCGTCGAGTCGTGGCTGCCCTGGCTGGCACCCGCGAGAACGATCGTCGACGAGACGGATGCGATCATCGTGGTGTTCGATCCGGTTCGGGCGAAGGACCGATGTCGTGATCTGATCGGAGAAGAAGCAGATCTCGCTGTCGCCCTGTCGGGAACCTGGGGCAAGGACGGGCCTGCGCCGGCCGAGCATCCGCCTCTCTATCTCCCTCTCGAAATTGGGTCCGATGTCGATGTTCTCGACGCGCCCCCCGCACCGGCATCACCGGGGGACGATGGCTACGAGATGCGTGGCTTCGGTGCAACGGCCGGAGATCCCGAATCGGTCGCCTCGTCGATCACCGGGTGGGCGGGTCGTGGAATCGATGTGATCGTCGCGATGGATGGACGCTCTGCCGCGCAACGGGTATCCGGACTTCTGGCGGAAGCCGGAGCAGGGCTCTCAGTTGTCGATCAACTGACATCCATCGAGTCGTCCGTTCTGCCGATCGGGATTCACCTCGGTTTCGTTTTCCCTCCGATGCGAGTCGCCGTAGTCGGGGAACGCGAGGTCGCGGGGCGCCGCCGTGCCCACCGCACCACCCGCAGGGGCAGGGGCGAGCGTCATGATGAGGCCTACCGGGATCTGAACCCCGGTGACTACGTCGTCCATCACCACCACGGTGTCGGGCGGTTCGAGGGCCTCGTTCATCGCGATATGGCGGGAGCGGCACGTGACTACCTGCTGGTTGAGTACGCCGCCGGGGATCGGTTGTACGTCCCCACGGATCAATTGGCGGCGGTTCGTCGGTACACCGGTGGTGAGACCCCTCGACTGTCACGGATGGGCGGGACCGATTGGTCTCAGACCCGCAGGAAGGTTCGTAAAGAGATCGCCGTCGTGGCCGAAGCTGTTGTCGAACTGCACCGGATGAGGGCCGCAGCCCCCGGTCACGCCTTCGAGCCCGATACGCCGTGGCAGGGGGAGTTCGAGGCGACGTTCCCCTACGAGGAGACACCGGATCAGCTCACGGCGATCGTCGATGTGAAACAGGACATGGAACGCGACGCTCCGATGGACCGACTCATCTTCGGCGATGTCGGCTTCGGAAAGACCGAGGTCGCGCTCAGAGCCGTGTTCAAAGCCGTCCAGGACGGCAAACAGGCCGCGGTTCTTGTGCCGACCACCCTTCTGGCTCAGCAGCACTTCGCAACGTTCGAGGAACGCTTCGAAGCCTTCCCGATTCGGGTCGAGACGCTGAGCCGGTTCCTCACTCCAGCGCAGCAGCGCAAGGTCATCGCAGGAATCCATGACGGCTCGGTCGACATCGTCATCGGGACCCACCGATTGCTCTCCGCCGATGTGGAGTTCAACGACCTGGGCCTCCTGGTGGTCGATGAAGAGCAGCGATTCGGCGTTACAGCGAAGGACAAGCTGAAAGCGCTGCGAGCATCGGTCGACGTGCTCACGCTCACGGCTACACCGATTCCGAGGACGCTGGAAATGGCGCTGACGGGGATCCGGGAGGTCAGCCATATCAGGACCCCACCGGAGGATCGCCATCCCATCCTGACCTACGTCGGCCCCCACGACGAACAAGCAGTGTCCGCGGCGATCCGGAGGGAGATGCTCCGTGAGGGCCAGGTGTTCTACGTCCACAACCGGGTTCAGTCGATCGATCATGCCGTCGCCCGTCTCCGCGATCTTGTGCCTGATGCCCGGTACGCCATCGCTCATGGGCAGATGAGTGAAGGTCAACTTGAACAGGTCATGTACGACTTCTGGAACGGCGACTACGACGTTCTCGTTGCGACGACGATCATCGAGTCCGGGCTCGATTTGCCGCAAGTGAACACTCTGATCGTTGAGCGAGCCGATCGGCTCG
>JAMBLK010000255.1 GCA_023336855.1 Actinomycetes bacterium | reverse complement strand
CGAGTATCGAGTACTGAGTACATACCCGGCCTTGCTGGTAGCTGGCAGCTCGCGGCTACTTCGATTTAGACAACCACGACGTCCTGAAACCCTGCGGCTCGTATCAGTTCTCCGACTCGCTCTGTCGTCTCTTGGTCTGCTTCTTCGAGGTACTCCACCCCGGGGCGGACTCCGTGGTTTCGGAATCCGATGACGACGATCCTCATGTTGGGATCGACCGATCGCAGCCACGACACGGTGTCCTCGATGGAAGCGTCGTCGTCGTTGTAGCCGGGCATGATCAGCAGGCGGACTTCGGAGAGCCGGCTGATCAAGGCGAGATGCCGAATGGATTCGAGGACGGGTTCGTTCGATGCCCCCGTCAACTGGATGTGGACGGTTCCGTCGAGGGCCTTCAGATCCACCATGGCGCCGTCCATCACCGGTGAGAGCCGATCCCAGAGTTCGGATGGTGCCGACCCGTTGGTGTCGACGAGCGTCGTGAGGTGGGCGAGATCAGGGTCCGTCTTCACGGCGGAGAACAGATCGAAGATGAACTCAGGCTGCAGCGTCGCCTCGCCGCCGGAGACGGTGATGCCGGAGATGAACTTTGCCGTCTCGCGGATCTGCTCGATGACGTCGGCGACTGACGCCGCGTAGGCCAGCGGGGTCGAGTCGAACGGGCATACCTCGATGCATACATCGCAACTCGTGCAGGCGACCCGGTCGACGACGACGGTCGGGCCGGGCTCAATGGTGAGAGCATCCTCAGGGCAGGGGTCGACGCAGAGGCCGCAATGGTTGCAGTCGGCGATCGTGTACGGGTTGTGACAGTTGACGCAGTTGAAATTGCAGCCCTGCACGAAGATGACGAACCGGTTGCCGGGTCCGTCGACCGTCGAGAAGCGGAGGACCTTATTGAGGCGGCCGAGTGTGGTGCTCACGAACCAGAACGCGTTTCGTCGAACGGTCCAGAACGTGCGAGTTCTCGACCGAGCCGGCAGCGAACACCGTCGATGAATGCCGTCCTCCTTCAGTGGAGAACGCCTCGACATCGGACTTCCGAACGAGGTACCCGGTGATCCGAATGAATCCGTTGGTGTTCAGGTTGAAGGTGAAGTCCCGCATGCCTTCTTCGAAGGCGCCCCGGATGATGTCGACGACTGCTTGCGGGTTGCGCCGTGCCGTGTCCTCGACATGGAAGATGTCGCTGACACCCGCCATGAAGGCATCGTGGAGTGGAGCGACGCAGGCGATGTGCTCGTACATGGATGGCTCGGTGCCGATGGGGATCCGGGTCCCTGCAGTCACCTCGAGGTCGACGTCGATCCCCGACTGGGAGTGCAGCATGCATCGGCCGTCGTTGCCCTCGCAGTAGGGCATCGGGCGATCCGCGACCTGATCGGCGATGGCTCGAACGAGCCTGTGTGACAGAGCATTCGCTTCGTCATCGCGACCGTACCGGCCGTCTTTGCCGGCATTTGCCATCAGAATGTCGATGCACTCAGCAAGTCCGAAGACCCCGTACATCGCTGAGAATCGGTCGAGGGAGATCAATCCCTCTTTCGCCAGGAAGTCGTGGTCGTAGAACCGGGCCTCTTCGACGAGGTAGCGGATCCGAGCCTCGATCAGTTGCGCGTTCAACTCGACGTAGTGGGGGAGCGTCTCGGAGAAGAACGTCTCGGTGTCCCCGTCGTGGACGAGGGCGACTTCCTTCAGGTTGATGCGGTTGAGAGTGTGTGAACCACCGCCGATCCGGAGCGAGTTGTAGCAACTGACCGCCGCGTACTTCTCGTCTCCGAAGTCTCTCACCATGAGCGGGTGATTGACGAAGTGGGGTTTGGCCGTCTCGAAGACGGTCTCGACGGCATCCTCGATGAGGGCATCCGGCGTGATCGTCGGATCGACTTTGAAGGTGAGATTGGGGACGACCTGGAGCAGTTCGCGTTCGATCCTGAAGATCGTTCTGATGATCCGGCCGTCCCGCGGGCCGAGATCCATGTGTGTGAACGCATCCGGGAGGATCCGGTCGATCGCGATCCAGAAGCGTTTCAGGGACCGGTAGAGGTGGTCGTCCGAGACGCCGTCAACGTACGGAACGAGAATCTTGTCGAGGTCGCCGAGGTAGACCGGGTAGCCGGTGATCGACGGCACCTGCGTGTACATGATGAGGAGGAAGTTGAGGGCGTCGTCAAGGGAGTCCGGCGGGTCGAGTTCGAGGAACGCCGAACCGTTGCGGAGCGCCTTGGCATAGTCGGGGAGGATGTAGCGTGCCCGGTACGGGGCATGCCCTTCGTACATGTCGCAGATGATTCGCTTGTTGAGAGCCTCGGTGGCTTCGTCGGAGAGCGCCGGATACTCGAGAGCCTCCTCTGCGAGCCCCGCGAGGTAGTGCCGACGCTGATGGAACGTCAAGTGAGGATCGTTGACCACAGCCCGCGCCCGAACCTGAAACTCTTCGTTGTTCATGTCGCCTCCTCGCTGACTTCTATGATATCGGAGAAATCCGTAGTCCGTAGTGGCGTCGTATTCCGTATTCCGTATTCCGTATCCGGTACCAACCTTCTTGCTGGCGGCTGGAAGCTGGCAGCTGGTAGCTGACGGCCGGCGGTCCCTGATCTACTGATCTACTCCTCCCCCTACCATTCCTTCCATGACCGCTTCCACCAGGCACGACACTGACGCGCCCCGTCTCGGGGAGGTGTTCGGAGGTGGGCTTCGGCTGATCCGGCAGTTCGTTCGGTGGCATCCGTGGTCGTTCGCTCTTGCCGTTTTCGGCGCAGGACTCTTCGTATCGGCGATCCTGGCGTCGGCCATCGTGGTCGGTCGGATCACCGATCTCGTGATCATTCCCGTTCTCGAAGGTGGGGAGGAGATCGGCAACAAGGTCACCCTCGCGGTTCTCGCTGTCATGGCTGTGGCGCTCTGGAAAGCGTTCGGAATCACACTGAGACGGACCGCCGCCAGCGCACTCCAGTTCCGTACCCGTGCAGATGCCCGCGAGAAACTGATCGAGCATCAGCTCCGGCTCCAGTTGGCATGGCACGATCGCCGCTCAACCGGCGACCTGCTGTCGGTCAGCGAAGTCGACACACAGACCGGAACGTTCGTGCTCGCGCCACTGCCGTATGCAACGGGCGCCTCGCTCCTGCTCATCGGAACCATCGTCCTCGTCTTCGCGACACATTGGATTCTTGGCGTCATCGCGCTTGTCGGTCTCTCGATTCTCGTGACGATCGACATCAGGGGAGCCTTCTCGCTGTTCACCGACTTCGAAGCGGCGCAGTACGAGCGCGGTGCGGTCAGCGAGATCGCCCACGAGAGCATCGACGGTGCACTCACCGTCAAGGCGCTCGGACGCGCAGCCGAAGAGACGGAACGGTTCCGACGTGCAGCCGACGTTCTTCAGACGCGGCTGATCGATATTGGTGTCCGGTTTGCCAACTTTCGGGCGATCGTTGAATCGCTGCCTGCCGCGATCAACATCGTGATTCTCGTCGCGGGAGCGATCCTGGTGGGCGACGGCTCCATGACGGCAGGCCAACTCGTGACCGTGGCGTATTTGATCACGCTCATGGCGTTCCCGCTCCAACTCATCGGATTCGTCATCTTCGAAATGGCCCACAGCCAGGCGGCGTGGACCCGGGTCCAGGAGATCCTCGATTCCGACGAGACGATCGATCACGGATCACTCGACGCACGCCCTGTGGCAGATGGCGCCGGCCTTGAATCGCGAGATGTGCGGTTCTCGTACGTTGACGGGGAGCCGATCCTGACCGATGTCCAGTTCGATATCCCCGCAGGACGCACGGTGGCGATCGTTGGGCCGACGGCGTCGGGCAAGTCGACGCTGACGATGCTCCTTGCCCGTCTTTGGGATCCGACGGATGGTGCGATCCACATCGACGGGCGTGACCTCCGGGAGTTCGCACGTTCCGAACTCGCATTCGAAGTGGCGTACGTCGCTCAGGACTCGTTCCTTTTCGATGACACGGTGTGGGGCAACGTGACACTCGGATCGGGCGTTTCCGACGACGACGTTCTCCGAGCGATGCGACTCGCCGGTGTTGAGCGGTTCATCGCAGAGCTACCGAACGGGTACGACACGCAGATCGGGGAGCGCGGGACGGCGCTCAGCGGCGGACAGCGACAGCGCGTTGCTCTTGCTCGGGCACTCCTCCGTCGACCACGCGTGCTCGTGCTCGACGACGCGACCTCTGCAGTCGACCCGTCGGTCGAGATGGAGATCCTCCGCGGACTCCAAGGGGCAGAGCTGCCATCAACGGTCGTCATCGTCGCCTACCGCCGATCGTCGATCATGCTGACCGATGAGGTCGTCTTCATGGACGAAGGCCGGGTTGTCGCCCACGGCAGTCACGAGGATCTCCTCGCCACACAGCCCGGCTACGAGCGACTCCTCCGCGCATACGAGGAAGACGCTGCCCGACGCGATGAAGAGGAGGGGGAATCGTGAGCGAATCGACCGGCCACGTCCTCCGCCGCGCATTCCAGATCGCTCCCGCGCTCTCCAAGGGGCTCTGGCTGACGCTCGCACTCGCCGTGTTCGGGACGGGCTTACAGCTTGTCGTGCCGATCACCGTTCAGCGCATCATCGACAGCGTGCTGCTCTCCAACGAGCAGGTCGACACGTCCTCGGTAGTCACGTCCGGACTCATCGCCCTGGTTGCCGTGGCTTTCGCGATGTGGGCGAGGCGCACGTCGCTCGCCCGCCTCGCCCGATCGTCGGTCACAGGACTCACCGATCTCCGGGTCACCACATTCGGCTACCTCCACAAACTCTCGATGCTCCACGTTCAGTCGGAGCGCCGCGGAGCACTCGTCAGTCGCGTCACCTCGGACATCGAGACGATGCAACAGTTCATGGAGTGGGGCGGCGTCGGGATGATCCTCGGGGCAGCGCAGATCCTGCTCGCCGTGATGCTGATGCTCGTGTACGAGTGGCGCCTCGCCCTGATGATCACCGTCGGGGTGCTCATCTACTCCGTGATGCTTCTCTGGTTCCAGGGGATCCTGCGGCGTGCCCACGACAGCGTCCGGGAGCGCGTCGCCGACTCGCTCTCCGTCGTCGGTGAAGCCACGGCAGGTCTCCCAACGGTGCGGGCATTCGGTATGGAGTCGGTGGTCATGGGGAAGGTCAGCACGGCCCTGGACCGCCAGTACCGGGCCGAGTACGGAGCGGGAGCGCTTGCCGCTGTGCTGTTCTCCTCAGCCGAGATCTTCGCAGGCGTCATCACGGCGTCGGTCATCGCGGTCGGTGTGATCTTCGGCGTGTCGTGGGGGCTCAGCGCCGGGACCCTCGTCGCCTTCCTGTTCCTTGTGACGCTTCTCGTCGAACCCGTTCAGATGCTCGTCGAGACGATCAACCAGGCGCAGTCTGCCGGTGCTGGGCTTCGCAAGGTGCTGAATCTCCTCGATACGCCGATCGAAGTAGCGGACCCGGTCGACGGTGTGTCGTTGCCGGACCGTCCTCTTGATCTGCGATTCGAGGAGGTTCGCTTCCGATATCCGACGGGCGACGACGTGCTGCACAACGTCACCGTCTCGATCGCTGCGGGAGAGCGGGTGGCCGTAGTCGGAGAGACCGGGTCGGGGAAGACCACGTTCGCGAAGCTGGCAACCCGACTGTTGGACCCCGCCGATGGGTCCATCTCCATCGCCGACGTGCCGATCAACGAAGTGCGGTTCGACTCCCTGCGCTCCCGCGTGTCGTACGTCCCTCAAGAGGGGTTCCTGTTCGAGGGCACGGTCGCCGACAACGTTCGATACGGTAAACCTGACGCCAACGACGCTGGTGTTCGTGTGGCTTTCGCCGACCTCGGCCTGCTCGAGTGGGTCGACGCGCTGACCGACGGGATCGACACGCGGGTCGGGGAGCGGGGGAGCAACCTGTCGGCCGGGGAGCGGCAACTCGTCGCCATCGCAAGGGCCTGGATCGCTAACCCGGACCTTCTCGTCCTGGACGAAGCGACGTCCGCCGTCGATCCGGCCATCGAGGTCCAGATCCGCCGGGCAATCGAACGCCTCACGTCGGGTCGAACCTCGATCACCGTCGCCCACCGACTCTCAACGGCAGAGGCATCCGACACCGTTCTCGTCTTGGACGCCGGCCGACTCGTAGAACGCGGCCGGCACGAAGACCTCGTCCGAGCCGCCGGCGTGTACGCCGACCTCCACAGAGACTGGGAAGGCTCAGTGGTGGAGTAGATCAGTAGATCAGCACTGCTCTACTCGCTACTGCTCTACTGGTCTACTAGACCACATGTGACCAAATCGCTCTGACCCGCGTCATACCGTGTGGACCAGTAAATCAAGGAGGTTCGGAATGAAGAATGAAGCAAGCTGGGATCGGATTGTTCGAGTTGTCGGTGGTGTCGTGTTGATCGGCCTTGGGCTCGGCGGTGTGGTCGCTTCACCCTGGGGATGGGTTGCTGCCGCGGTCGGTGGTGTCTTCCTCGCTACTGGAATCGTCGGTTTCTGCCCGATCTACGCTGTGTTGCGGCTGCGCACTAACGGTGGCAAAGCCGCAAGCTGATCCCCTAGCCTCATCTGTTTGGAGCGATGCGATGGTGAAGACCCAGTCCGAGGTTCTCTACTTCTACGGACCCGACTGTCCCGTGTGCAAGACGATGGCGCCGTTCATCGACGAGGCGGGGGAGAAGTTCGAAGGTCGCGTGCCGCTCAAGAAGGTGAACACTGCGGAGAACCGTGCGCTGGCCGGGAAGTATCGGGTCATGGCGGTACCGACGACGATTGCGATCTCGAACGGTGAAGAGGTCACACGTGTCGTCGGTGCCCGGACACCCGGAGCGCTGCGGCGGGTATTCGAATCGGCCGAGACGGGTGAGGTCCTGGAGTCCGGCATCTCGACGGTCGACCGCGGAATCCGGATCGGCGTCGCCGTCGGGTTCGCAGGGTTCGCTCTCTGGACCGGAGTTTGGGTGCTGTGGATTCTCGCCGCAGCTGCACTCGGGTTCGCGTTCTGGGACAAGATTCGCCGATGAACGACACCCGACCGGGTCGGGTACCGTTGCGCCGCGATGCACCAACAAAGCATGAAAACTCCGGAGCCGGGTTGGCTCTTCGACACGTTCGCCGACGGCGTTTACACCCTGGCCTACCGGATCGTTCGAGACCGCCATCTTGCCGAGGACGTCGTTCAAGAGACGTTCATCAAGGTGATTCGATCACTGGGGAGCTATCGCGGGGATGGTCCGATCGCAGCCTGGATCTACCGGATAGCGTATCGACAGGCGATCGCCGTGACACGGCGTCGACAGGAGGAGCCGCTGGATCCCGTCGCCGTGGCTGTCGAGATCGACCGCCCGACCGGAACCGTCGAGGAGCAAGTGCTGGCGGGGGAACTCGCCGCCCGACTCGACGAAGCAATCGGGGCACTGTCGGAGCCGGTGCGCGCAGCCTTCGTGTTGCGCGACGTGGAGGGTCTCTCCACAGGAGAAGTTGCCGCTGCCCTGGAGATCTCCCGATCGGCAGTGAAGATGCGTCTTGCCCGTGCACGTGAAGCGATGCGAAGACAGATGGAGGAGTACCTGACATGAAGGTCAATTGCGATCAACTCGCCGGTCTGTTGCCCGAATTCTTCGACGGGGAACTGTCAGCGGAACAGTCGGACGCCGCCATCGATCACCTCGCGACGTGCGAGTCGTGTCGTCTCACCGTTGACGAACTCGAAGGTGTGCGGACGCTGGCGAGTGAGCACGGTCGGCTTGAGCTCCCACCGGAGTCCAAGGATCGGATCCGCCGCTCCCTGAATCTCGACTGATCGGACCGGGTCTTCGACGACGGTCTTCTAGTCGTCGTCCTCTCGGCCACTCTCGTTGATCGACGGTTCGAAGCGCCCATCTACGAACTTCCCCGTGAAGTGCGACTCGTAGTCACCGCTGCGGAATTCGACTTCGACCTTCTCGGGACCAGAGCTCTCGACCTCCATGGCGAATCCCGGATTCGGAGATGCCCCGGCGAGCCGGACGGTCCCGTTGCCGATCTCAACGGAGACCGTTCCGCCGACGAGTTCATACGACCGGATCTCCGTTGCGGGAGCGGTGGTCGTCGTCGGAGCACTCGTCGTGGTCGTCGTGGGGCTGGTCGTCGTCGGCGCGTTCGTCGTGATCGTCGTTGTCTCAGTGGGTTCAGGTTCGGATGAGCTGGTCGTCGTCGGTTCCTCGGGTTGAACCGTGGTGGTCGTTGTGGAACTGGATGTCGTGGTCGTGCTCGAATCTGCGGTGACGGCCGATGTCGGTTCCTCGGGTTGGACGGGATCAGCGATCAGCTGTTCCGTGCTGCTGATGGCGAGCGTGGTCGGAGGGAGCATCGCCGTCGGCGAGTCGGTCACCTGGTCACGCACACTGCTGACGGCCGCGGACGCGATGAGCACGGCGGCTACGGTCACCGCAAGCCAGATGAGCGGGTAGGCGATCTTTCTCACGGGCCCATGATGCCGCGGAATCGCCGCTGTGTGGATAACGTCCGGTTAAGGGACCGTGAAATCGCATGTGGACTCCAACCAGGAACCAATGTCTCGGTAACGTGGCTGCGTGGCAACCATCTTGATCATCGAAGACGACCAGCGCATCCGGCAATCGCTGTCGAGTCGCCTCGCCGAACGCGGCCATGACGTGGACGCGGTCGGCACCGCCATGGCGGGAGTTGAGTCCGCGGTGTCGGGGCGCTTCGACGTCGTTGTCCTCGACCTCGGCCTTCCGGATCTGGACGGTGCGGAGGCTCTCCGCATGATCCGCTCGATCACCGAGGTGCCGGTGGTCGTGGCCACGGCACGAGACGACGAGTCCGAGATCGTACGTTTGCTCGATGCCGGGGCCGATGACTACGTGGTCAAGCCCTACTCAGCCGAGCATCTGGAAGCAAGACTGCGTGCAGTGCTTCGTCGTTCCAGCGCAGAGCCCGAGCAACGAGTGCTCACGGTCGGACAGATCGTGATCGATCTCGACGCACAAGACGTCCGGTTCGAAGATCGCTCGCTCGATCTCACGGCCCGTGAATTCGACCTTCTGGCATACCTGGCAGAACGACCCGGGCGCATGGTGAGCAAGCGCCAGATCCTTGCTGAGGTGTGGCACCAGCCCTACGGAGGGGCGGATAAGACGATCGACGTGCATCTGTCGTGGCTTCGGAAGAAGCTCGGTGAGTCCGCTGCCGATCCGAAATACATCCTCACTCGTCGCGGTGTGGGGGTTCGTCTTGTTGATCCGGACACGTGAGGCGAAGTCTCATCCTCGTCACTGCCGGGGTCACGTCGATGGTCGTCATCGCCTTCCTCGTCCCCCTGGCGATCCTCGTTGGTGCACTCGCCTTCGACCGTGCGGTGACTCGAGCTGAACGAGACGCGGAGAGCATCGCTCGGTTGGTGGCGGTCCTCGCCCCGTCGGCCGGGACCACTGGCGCTGCACTGACGATCGGAGAGGATCGACTCATCGATCTCGACGCATCGATGATTCTTCCGGACGGCAGCGTCTACGGCGTCGACGTGCCGGATGAAGAGGACCTCTCAGTTGCCCTCGGAGGGAGCTCCTACCGAGCTTCGGTCGATGCCGGCGAAGCTGTTTATCTCCCGGTGGCTCAGTCCGACGGCGAGATCACCGTCGTACGCGTTGTCGCGCCACACGACGACCTTACGAGTGGCGTACGCAGATCGTGGCTCATACTCGCCGGTCTCGGCGCTGTGCTCGTCGGCCTTGCGGTGCTGGCCGCAGATCGTTTCAGCCGATCGATCGTTCGACCGGTCCGCGAACTCTCCGATACGGCTGCACGATTGAAGGACGGTGACTTCTCGGCGCGCGTGGTTCCAGGTGGTCCACCTGAGATCGAGGAGGTTGGCGCGGAGTTCAACCAACTCGCCGACCATGTGGAGCACTTGCTCCAGGAGGAGCGGGAGACCTCCGCCGACCTCGCACATCGGCTCAGGACGCCCCTCACGGCGGCGAAACTCGATGCGGATGCGTTGGTGTCCGACGAACGGGCACGGGATCGACTCGTCGAGGACCTCGACGAACTCGAGCGCACGGTGGATTTCATAATCGGTGAGGGCCGGCGAACGGTTCGAACGGAGGTCGACCCGGGTTGCGACCTCGCCGTCGTGGTGGCCGATCGGGCGGCGTTCTGGTCGCCGCTGAGCGAAGAGCAAGGTCGTTCCTTCGCAACGGCCATCGATGTCGAGCATGCCCACGTTTCGGTACCCTTGGTGGACGCGGGGGTCATGATCGATGCGTTGCTCGAGAATGTGTTCGCACACACCGAGGAGCGAGTGCCCATGGCGATCCGTCTCGCTCACGGCGACGGCGCCTGGGTCCTTCTTGAGATCGAGGACGGCGGTGGCGGTCTGGTCGATGCAGGGGCTCTGGAACGAGGTGCATCGACCGTCGATTCGACAGGACTCGGTCTGGACATCGCCCGTCGGACGGCTGTGGCATCCGGCGGATCGCTCGAACTCGCTGAGGCAGGCCTGCTCGGAGGAGCGAGGGTCGTCGTCCATCTCCCCATGCTGCTCGACGGCTCCGACGCATAGGACCCGGAGTCGCCGGCGGTGACAAGTATCAGCAGTGGATGATCGACAGAGCGAAGGCCCCGGAGAGAGTCTCCGGGGCCTTCGCTCTGAACGGTTCGCTGAGAGCGATCAGTTATCGGACTTCTCGTCGTCGGTGTCGTCATCGTGCGAGTCGTCGTCGGAGCTGTCGTCGTACGTGTCGTCGTCGTATGACTCGTCGTCGGACTTCTCGTCGGAGTCGTCGTACGTGTCATG